>NZ_JCAYNT010000005.1:0-248818 GCF_059758095.1 Shewanella sp. MF05913 | reverse complement strand
TGTAGACGATTAATCGCGTGGATAATATGCTGTTATTGATAGCAGCATATTATGTAGTAGTGATTTATCAGCTTGCGATACCCACTGATGAAAACGGCATAAAGAATGTTAATTCTTTATGCCGTTTTTTTTTGGGCTAAGCCCCTAAACTAAAGCGTTAACATTAAATCATTAAGACTTAGCCGTAGGTTATTCTTTATCAAAACTGTCGACAATGATCGCGCCCATTGACGCGGGCATCGCGATTAAAATAATCCGCTTTAACGCTAAGATAGGCTCTGTTAATAGCGGCAGTTTATTTAATGCTAACAGCACAATCGCGACCACGATTAATGTCAATAAATAGGCTGCGACCACCCGTAAAAAGAAAGCCCGCCTGCGTGTAATGATATTGCCTTGAAACACACTCTGATAAGCAAATAGAGTGATAAACGCCAACGACAAAAACACCACAAGCACTAAGTTTAACGTTGGTAAACTCGCCGATAGTCGCCACGCTTCTTCCGAAAACGCAATGGGCACAGACAGGGCAAAAGCCCCGACTGCAATTTGGCCAATATCTTCGGTGTTAAAGGTGGGCTTTGCCGGCGGATTACTTGGCATCGAACTGATAACGAGTAATGTGATGATAGACGTTCTCTGGCGTAATCCACACATTGCTAGCACCCGGTAAATGTGGTTGATTAGGCGAGTCTGGCAGCATTTGTGGTTCAATACACACTGCTTGATGATCGGCTAATACCCGCTGCTTTTTCGCAACAGTGCCTTGTAAAAAGTTAGCGCCGTACACTTGTACCCCAGGTTGGTTAGTGTAAACCGTCATGCTCCGGCCGCTGTTGGGGCTGGCTAAACAGCCAAAGCGTTGCAGATCAGCACCTGGGTTATCGAGAACATAACAGTGATCAAACCCTTTTGTAGCGGCTAAAGCCGCGCGTTGAGTTTGCACTGACATCGGCGTGGCGACAGTCATGTCTAAGTCACTGCCCTGAGTAGATTCTATTGTGGTCGGCACGCCAACATCATTCATGGTGAGGTAGGTTTTAGCATCAACTTGCAAAGTGTGCTCGGTATTAGTGTCACTGCGGTTGCCGTCTAAATTAAAGTAACTGTGTTGGGTTAAGCTAATTGGGCAAGCTTTGTCTGTGCTGGCCAGCATTTCTACGTATAAGTTATTGCCTACTAGGCGGTAGTCTAGCTGTACAGTGCAATTGCCCGGGAATCCCATGTCGCCGTCTGGGCTTTTTAAGGTTAACCGCACTCCGTCACTTAAGGTGCCTAATTGCCATAATTTACGGTTAAAGCCTTCTGCGCCACCGTGTAAACAGTTGGTGGCTTGATTGACGCTCAACGAGTAGCGCTGGCCTTGATATTCCATTGCACCATTAGCAATGCGATTACTGTAACGCCCAGCAACAGCGCCTAAATGGACTTGTTGGGCTAAATAGTCTTCAGCGCTATCGCAGCCTAAAACAATATTTTTACGTTCGCCATTTCGATCGGGTGTCCATAATGATCGAATGATGCCGCCTAGACTTAATACTTCAAGTGCGATGATGCCATTATCAATTCTAACCCGCTCAATCTCTCCACCACGGGGATCTTGCCAAGGTTCAAGCACACTAAAACGTACCATTTACGCCTCTCTCTTTTGGTTAATTTAGCGGATGCGTCCTGCACCGCCACTGGCTGAACATAAGTGAATGGTTGCTTCAATTCCTGTTTGAGTAAAGAATTGATTCTCAACTAAATTAATCACATCGTCGCTTAAGTCATGGTTCACTAATGCCAGTACACAGCCATCACTCATGCGCACACCGCCTTGTTCACCTATTAAGGTAGAAATCAGGGTAACTAAGGCGTCTATTTCGGGAGTGATAATCTCAAAGTCATCACGCATTGATGCTTGAGACTGCGCCATCAACTGGCTAAAGCGAGCAATATTGTTTTGTTGTAAAGCGCGAGCGGCATTACTGGTGCGTTGATTTTCAGTAATGATATGACGCGCTCGGCGGAATTGTTCCTCGCTGAGCAGATCTTTATTTTGGCTCAATAAACTTAATGAAGAGTCGCGTAACGAATCGAGCCCTAGCAATTGAGTAATGTGGCTACACTCTTTTTTACGTTGTTCAAATTGTTGTACAAATGCTTGTCGGCCTTGTTTAAGGTCGATAATAATCATGCTGAGCTCTTCGGGTAATAACACCGGCTCGCTCTCAAGTTCTAAGCAATCAATTAATAGTGCGTGGTCTGGTTCGGCCAGGGCGCTGATCATTTGGTCCATCATGCCGCAGTCTAAACACATAAATTGGCTTTCGCCGCGCTGGGCTAATTGGGCAATGGCTAACGGCGATAAATGCAATTGACTGGCGTAACTAATGGCTGTGCCAAAAGCAATCTCTAACGCCGCAGACGACGACAACCCAGCGCCAAGTGGCACATCGCCGACAATGGCTAGGTCTAGCCCTTTGGCTTGTAAGCCAGATTGATTCATCGCTGCCGTGACACTCTTTAAGTAATGTGTCCAATCATCCGCGGCAGCAACAGGGCCTTCTTCACCAAAATGCCATTGTTCAATTTGCCCTGGAAAGGCTGTGGTGACGGCGCGGAATAAATTGTCGTCGCGGTGTTTAACCGCAATTACAGTATGAAAGTTAATGGCGGCGGGCAGCGCAAGCCCTTCATTATAATCGGTATGCTCACCCATAATATTCACTCGCCCAGGCGCTTGATATAACTCGTCAGGCTTGGTGCCGAATGTTTGAACAAATAATTTAGTCGCGCGTTGAGCAGGGTTTGACATACTTCAAAAAATCCAACAAAAAGTGACAAGAACCCTTGAGTTATAGCATGACTTTACAGTGTCTGTAACTTAGATTTTCTTATCTGAAGCAAAAATGAAAATACTGTGTCGCAAACAAAAAAACGCCTACAATAATTTGTAGGCGTTTATTATTCCGAGCTGAGGTTGATTAGTTTTATGATGGCGACTTAATCTGTTGCGCTTCAATCTCTGCATCATCTGTTGCGGCCACATTTTCAGCCTCATTTTCATCTACATTATCGACTGCATTTTCGCCCACATTAGCCGCGGCATATTCGGGCACAATTTCTGGCGGTGAATCCAATAGCTCATGGATCACATGGTCGACAAAACCGGCGCCTGCAGCCTCATATAAATTGTACACTGTGTGCACACCCAATTCTTTGAGCGCGTTGCCATCTTCAGCATATTGCACAATGGCACTAATCTTACCTTCATAGTTCATTTTTTGTAGTTGCGCTACTGCAAATAAATTACCCACATGATGCGGCATTGCCAGTAGTACCAATTCTAAATGCGGCGCGCGTTCAAGCTTTTCCCAAAAGTCGGTATCGCTGGCATCGCCTTGCACTACGTTACGCCCTTCGTTGCGATGAAAATCGACTAACTCTTGCTTGTGCTCAATCCCTAAAATTTCACCGGTATATTTAGCGCGTAACTCATCGTATGCACCCGAACCAATTCGGCCCATACCCAAAATCAAAAAACGTGGGTTGCCAATGCGGATTTGTCGGTCTTCTGGGTGTAATGGGTGGCGTTCAAGCTTGCTAAGTCTGGCTTGATAACGTTGGTAAATGTTGCTGACGCTATTATTAAGTGGCGCAGCAAATAAAAAGCTAATACTCAATGCCACCGCAATAATGATCAGCCATTCTGGTGGTAACCAACCTTTATGTGCCGCCACTGCCGCGACAATTAAGCCAAACTCACTGTAGTTACCTAAGTTAAACGAGGCCAGCAACGAGGTGCGCGAACGTAACTTAAAGCGAGTGAGTAAGTATAAAAACATCACAATTTTAACGGGCACTAGCGCAACTAAAATAGCCGCTAAACCAATATCGGCTAAGGTTGGGAGGCCATTTAAACCAATAGTTAAGAAAAAGGCGACTAAGAATAGTTCTTTAAAGAAGTAAATCGACTTGGCTAACTCTGATGATTTAGCATGTCCTGCCAGTAAAATACCGATAATAAGCGCGCCTAAATCGGGTTTTAAACCGACGGCTTCAAACAACCAAGCACCCACAACTAATGCCATGACTAAGCCAAAGAGCACCAGCATTTCACCGTGACCAACTCGGTCGAAAACTTTATAAATTAACGGGCGAGCAAGAGGCAATAACAATAAGCCAAATGCCCAAACTGACGGGATATTACCTTTAGAAATAGTCAAAAATATCACCGCAAAGATATCTTGCATAATCAAGATACCAATTGCGACACGGCCATAAAGCGACTGCATATCACCGCTGTCTTCAAGCACTTTTACCGCAAATACGGTACTTGAAAAGCTCAGTGCGAATGACACTAGCATCAGTTGATTTATCGAAAATCCGTCGAGTTGTTCTAAGCCTAAAAAGCCCAATAGTTTGAGTATTGGCACAAAAAACAGGATAGAACCGATTAAATGCAGGCTTGAGCCCGCCCAGACTTCTGCTTTAAACAGGCTTTTGAGATCGAGCTTAAGACCAATCGAAAATAATAGTAAGGTGACACCCAAATCAGCGAGTTGCTGTAAAATAGGTAAGCTGCTGTCTTCTATGCCGAAAGTGAATAATACGAAGCCCGCGGCAAGATATCCAATGAGTGGTGGTAAACCGACTCGACTCACCAACATGCCGCACAATAAGGTGATAATAAGAATAGCGGGTTCCATAAAACTCCTTGGATGAAGAATACAAAACCACATTGTATAAGAAAAAGTGTAACTTTCGATGACTTTAATGTCGTAAATACAAAAAACAGCATCTTTAGTCATTAAAGATGCTGTTTTTAATTAGTTTTTAAAATCTATTTAGCTAATTTTAAAATTTATTTAGCTAATAACAGATCAAGATGAGCGGCAAAGTCTTTTGGGCCCATAAACCCGGTTACGCGTAAGTCTTCACGTTGCCCGCCGTCTTGGTTAAACATCAATAACGTAGGTAAGCCCAGCACGCCATAATGTTCCAGTAATTCAATATCAATGTCATCACTGGCGGTAACGTCGGCTTGCAGTAAAATCATTTGATCCAAACGTTTAGCCACTTCTTTGTCTTTAAAGGTAATGGCCTCAAACTCTTTACAGGCAACACACCAGTCTGCGTATAAATCTAACATCACGGTTTTACCGCTAACACTGGCTTTGTCGAGCTCGAGGTTTAAATCAGCCAGCGACTTAATGCGAATAAAGTGATTGGCTTCGGTTTTACCTTTGCCCTCAATACCCGCTTGAGTAATGCTAGGTGTCTCGTGGCCAAAACCTGTCATAAGCGCCTGGAAACCATACGAGAAACTGGCTAACAATGTCAGCAACAGTAATACGCCACGGGTGGTTTGTTTCCAGTTAAATTCACTGAGTTTATTTTGGTGCATTAGGTAGCCGGTTAGCGCCACGCCCCATATCGACCACAATAAGTCTGATACTAGGCCAGGCCAAATACGACCCACCATCACAATAGAGACCGAAATCAGTAAGAAACCGAATATGGTTTTAATGATGTCCATCCAGGCACCTGCACGCGGTAAGATTTTACCACCAGAAGTACCAATCACTAATAACGGCAAGCCCATGCCCATACTGAGAACGTACAATGCTAAAAAGCCTTGCAGCAAGTCGCCAGACTGCGCCACATAAATCAGCACGCCAGACAATGGCGCGGTAGTACAAGGTGACGCGACAAGGCCTGAAATCACCCCCATCATGAACACGCCAATCAGGTTGCCCCCTTTTTGGTTGTTCGACATCGAATTCATTTTTTCTTGCCACTTGGATGGCAGTTTCAAATCGTACATGCCAAACATCGACAAGCTTAATAATACAAACATCACTGCCAAGAAAATCAAAATGGCAGGGTGCTGCAGTGCCGCTTGAAACTTAAGTCCGGCAGAGGCAACCACTAATCCTAATAAAGAATAGGTAATTGCCATGCCTTGCACATAGGCCATTGATAAGGTGAAGGCTTTAGCGGTAGACAGCTTTTTACCTTGGCCAACAATGATGCCCGACAAAATAGGGTACATAGGGAACACGCAAGGTGTAAGCGCTAAACCGATACCTAAACCAAAGAAGATCACTAAGGTCCATAGTAGGCTGTCGTTTTGCAGCATCTGGTTAAGCGTGTCTTGTTGAGTAATGGGTGCTTTTGTCGTTTCGGTGTCAGCAACTGATTGCGTTGATTCTGGCGCACCAATGACTTTTTTGGTGGCGATGTTACCGTCGTTATCTGCAACAGCCGTTAATTTGACGTCGTTTTTGGTTGGCGGATAGCATAATGTGCCTTCTGCACAACCCATAAACGTCACCTGTAATAGCGCGTCAGCGTCAGCTTGCTTAAGCGCAACTGGGATCTCTACAAACGAGTAATAGACTTCTTGGTCGCCAAAATATTCATCGTGATGGTTTTTACCGCGAGGTAATTCAATATCCCCAATCACCGCGCCATCAGCAGAAAACTGCAACTTATCGCGATATAAATAGTAACCGTCGGCAATCACAAAGCTGATTTTGAGTTGATTACCTTGTTGCTCATAATCAAACGCAAATGCCTCTTTCACTGGCATCAGCTTGGGTTCATTGCTTAAAAAGCTAAATGTGTTACTCGTGCTATTGGCACTGTGTACCGTTGGCGAGAGGATGATTGATGACATCAATAGCAATGATGTGAGGCAGAATACGACGATTTTTTTCATGATAATGAGTTGTCTTTTATCCATTGTAGATAAGGGCCAAAACCACCGATAATCGGAGTGGCAATGAATTCAGGTACTTCATAAGGGTGCATTTGGATCACAAGTTGCTCAATGGCATTATACTGTTCTGCCATGCATTTTATCTGCAATGGCACTTCTTGTGACTGGCAAATTTCATTGTTCCAACAGTAAACAGACTCTATGGCTTGGCCTATTTGCACACAAGCAGCCAATTGTTTTTCAACGAGTGCCGCGGCAATAGTTTTTGCTGTTTCGGCATCTGGACACGTGGTTAAAATCACGAGTTGCTTGGGTTTATACATATCTAGTCTTAAAGTTTACTTAAGTTAAAGGCGTTATACTAAAAGCGTCATCACATTACGCTTATTTCACGGAATTTTCACTAAACACAGATGATAATCGTGACCTGTCTTGAAAACAGACCCGATAACCCCCATTTAAGTTTCATCGGCATTATTTTTTAGGTCGCTAGCGTATAATTATACGTCGCTACTATATTATTTACCCAGTCGCCAACTGTAACAAAAAGCGATGATTAGAGGCCAATATGTTTTTTATTTTATTGTTAGTATTTGTACTTATTCCGGTTGTAGAGCTCAATGTGTTGATTGAAGTGGCCAGCTCCATTGGCTCATGGACCACGGTTGGCTTAGTGTTATTTACTGCCGTTGTCGGAGTGTCGCTTGTACGTAGCCAAGGGTTAAGCACTTTAATGAGCGTGCAGCAAAAGCTTGCGCGTGGCGAAGCGCCTGGGCAAGAAATTGTAGAAGGCATGATGTTAGCCGCAGCAGGCGTGTTATTACTTATCCCAGGTTTTGTGACTGACTTTATCGGCTTAATTTTATTAACCCCATTTACGCGAGCACCCATTGCGGCGTTTTTATATAAACGTATGCAATTACGCGTGGTTGCTAATGGGGGTTTTAAAGGTGGATTCAGTGCAGGACAAAGCCCATTTGGTCAACCGGGTCCATTTGGCGGACAAAACCCCGATGACCAGAACGGCAATACGTTTGATGGCGATTTTGAGCGTAAAGACGAGCAGCCACGCAGTCATCATATAGAGCAAAAACAATCTGACGACGACATTATTGATGTTGAGCCAATAGATCCAAAAGACGACAAAAAGTAACTCAATGAGTCTATACCCAATCAACAAAAACAGCCGACTACCTATGATTTAGTCGGCTGTTTTTGTTTGTCGCTGCTTATCTTGTTTGGCACCTAACCAAAATGCGCTGGCAATACTGAGCACCCAGTTAGCAATAAACAACCAGGTGATGGCAGACAAGTCAGCCGATTGTGTGTCGAGCGCCGCTTTAGACACCTCGGCGTAAATGGCACTTAAATCGTTGCCAATATTGCCGGCCAAAATCTGATCTGCAATCACTTGCGCCCGGCCAACAATGTGCTTCATTAACACCATCACGCACAGCAAACTGACGCTAATAAACCCCCAGCCCAACCATTTTTTACCTAACCAAACCTGACCACTGCCAGGACAAATAATGGCCGACAATAATGCGGCATAAAGGGATTTTTTCATGATAATACGGCTGAATGTTAAGGAGAATAATGAATGATATTAACTCACTGACGCCCGCTAAAGGCAAGCGTTGGGCATAAGGTTAATGTCGAATTAATCTGAGGGATTAGTATTAGTGCGCAACAGTTCTTTATTACGCTCAGATTTACTGTCGTGGTCGTTATCATAACGCTGACCATTATTGGCCCCATTGGTTTTATCGCCGCACGGTACACTGTGCTTAATGTGCTCGGGTTCGCTAATTTGAGTGGCCAGATAATAACAAGCAATGCCCATTAAGGTGTTAGTGATTGGCAATGCCAGTAAAATACCTTTAACACCACCAATATAAGCGCCTAGCGCCGCTAATGGCAGCATGATTAACATTAATCGACAAAGATTAATCACCAGTGAACTTAGTGGTCTGTGATAAGCATTTAAACTGGTCGCAAAAATAATCACAATGCCTAACGGGCCATAGGCTGCGGGCAGCACCATGACATAAAAACTCAACCAATCGATCACTAACGGGTCGCTAGTAAACAGTTGGGCAATGGCAGTGGCATTAAAATACAGCGGAATAAATAACAGGGTTTGAAACACAAACACAAATTGTAGCGACATCAATAAGGCTTTTTTGGCACGCTCTGGTTGATCGGCTCCTAAATTTTGCGCGATAAACGGCATTAAGCTTGATGATAAAGCCATCACCACAATCAATAACACCGACTCCAGACGAATACCTGCTCCAAATGCAGCGACACCAGCATGATCAATGCGCGCTAGCATGGCCATAATGATACCGTTGGCAATAGGGTTAATCACATTCATTAACGCCGCAGGGCGAGCAATGTGTGCAAGGGCTTTCCAGTGCAAAATAAAGCGGCCAATATCAAAACTGACAAACTCAACCAGTTTACGTTTGAACACAATCAAATAACCGGCTAACGACATTGCCACAACCCATGACAGCGTGGTTGCAATGGCGGCACCTTGTATTTCTAAGCGCGGAAATGGGCCAATACCAAAAATAAGCAGAGGGTCGAGAATTAAATTCACTACTGCAGCCAACATCATAATTTTTGCAGGGGAGCGAGTGTCGCCCGTGGCACGTAATCCTTGATTACCCACCATCAACAACACCAGTGCTGGCGCGCCTAAATACCAGTACCACATATAGTCATTAATTAACGGTAAGCTGGCTTCGTTGGCACCTAGCAGGCTAAAGATGGGTTCAATAAACACACAGCCGAGTATCGATAAACCCCAAATAATCAATAAAGTCATGCACAAGGCGTCAAACAAAAACACCTTAGATTCGGGCGCATGGCCAGAGCCAATTAAACGCCCAAGGTTAGTCGACACACCAGCGCCAATACCAATACCAATGCTTGAAATCACTAAGGTAACCGGAAAGGTAAAGCTCACCGCCGCTAATGCTTCGGTCCCCAACTGGCTGATAAAAAAGATGTCTACAAGACTGCCTCCCAGAATGGTCATAATTCCAATCAGGTTAGGCAAGCTCATATTAAATAGTACACGGCCAATAGGTGCGCTGAGCAACCCGTGTCTGTCTTTCATCTATTCTCTATCGTTTGGGATTTTAAAGGTGTCGAATTCTATCAGGATTAATCGGGCTTTAATAAAACAGACTTAAAAAAAGTGTAGTTTTTTTTAAAATTCCCCTTGGATCTGTGATCAATCACCCCCATATCACATGCATCAAGGGGAAAACCCTTTTTTGTTAGTTAATAGCCTCGTTTTTTGGGCATCACATCATTAGGAGAGTTCATAGATGAATATTCGTCCATTACATGACCGCGTTATCGTTAAACGTTTAGAAGTTGAATCAAAATCTGCAGGCGGCATCGTGCTTACAGGCAGCGCAGCAGAAAAATCAACTCGCGGTAAAATCCTTGCTGTAGGCAATGGTCGCATTTCAGAAAACGGCACAGTTACTCCACTTGACGTTAAAGTGGGCGACGTTGTTATCTTCAATGAAGGTTACGGCGTTAAGAAAGAAAAAATTGACGGTGAAGAAGTCTTGATCCTGTCAGAAGCTGACCTGATGGCAGTAGTAGGCTAAGCCTCACGCATCAATCGACTTTCCAATTAATCATTAAATTTAAAGGAACATCAAAAAATGGCAGCAAAAGAAGTCTTATTTGGTAACGACGCACGCGTAAAAATGCTTGCAGGCGTTAACATCCTAGCCAACGCAGTTAAAGTAACCTTAGGCCCTAAAGGTCGTAACGTTGTTTTAGATAAAAGCTTTGGTTCGCCACTTATCACCAAAGACGGTGTGTCAGTAGCCAAAGAAATCGAACTTACAGACAAGTTCGAAAACATGGGCGCACAAATGGTGAAAGAAGTTGCTTCTAAAGCCAACGATGCAGCCGGTGACGGTACAACTACTGCAACTGTATTAGCACAAGCTATTGTTGTTGAAGGCCTAAAAGCAGTTGCTGCAGGTATGAACCCAATGGATCTTAAGCGCGGTATCGACAAAGCGGTTATCGCAGCCGTTGCAGAGCTTAAATTGCTTTCTCAAGAGTGTTCAGATACTAAAGCCATTGCTCAAGTCGGCACAATTTCTGCTAACTCTGATGAATCAATCGGCGACATCATTGCTACCGCAATGGAAAAAGTCGGTAAAGAAGGCGTTATCACCGTTGAAGAAGGCCAAGCGCTTGAAAACGAATTAGACGTTGTTGAAGGTATGCAGTTTGACCGTGGTTACTTATCACCATACTTCATCAACAAGCCAGAAACTGGCAGCGTTGAACTAGACAGCCCATTCATTTTGTTAGTAGACAAAAAAGTGTCTAACATTCGTGAATTATTGCCAATCCTTGAAGGTCTAGCGAAAACCGGTAAGCCATTGCTTATGGTTGCAGAAGACGTTGAAGGCGAAGCATTAGCAACGCTAGTTGTAAACAACATGCGCGGCATCGTTAAAGTGGCTGCTGTTAAAGCACCTGGTTTTGGCGACCGTCGTAAAGCAATGTTACAAGACGTGGCAATTCTAACTGGCGGTACTGTTATCGCTGAAGAAATCGGCCTAGAACTTGAAAAAGCCACACTAGAAGATTTAGGTACAGCTAAGCGCGTTATCATTACTAAAGATAACACCACCATCATTGATGGTAACGGCGACCAAGTGCAAATTGCAGCACGCGTTTCTCAAATCAAACAACAAGTTGAAGAGTCAACATCTGACTACGACAAAGAAAAGCTTCAAGAGCGTATGGCTAAACTAGCTGGCGGTGTTGCAGTAATCAAAGTTGGCGCAGCAACTGAAGTTGAAATGAAAGAGAAAAAAGCCCGCGTAGAAGATGCATTACATGCAACTCGCGCAGCGGTAGAAGAAGGCGTAGTAGCAGGTGGTGGTGTAGCCCTTGTTCGCGTAGCAAGCAAAATTAAAGATGTTGAAGTATTGAACGAAGACCAAAAGCACGGTGTGGTAATCGCACTACGTGCTATGGAAGCGCCTTTACGTCAAATCGCAACTAACGCAGGTCAAGAAGCATCAGTTGTGGCTAACACTGTTAAAAATGGCGAAGGTAACTTCGGTTACAACGCTGGCAACGACACTTACGGCGACATGTTAGAAATGGGTATCCTAGACCCAACTAAAGTAACCCGTAGTGCATTACAGTTCGCAGCGTCTATTGCTGGCTTGATGATTACTACTGAAGCTATGATAGCTGAAGTACCACAAGATTCTGCGCCAGATATGGGCGGAATGGGTGGTATGGGCGGAATGGGCGGCATGATGTAATCTAACTGGTTAAAATCAGTTATAGCGGCGTTACTTTGCCACTCACGTAGAAAAACACTACGCTTCGTGACAAAAAGCCTTGCTCTAAGCTGATTTTTCCTGCGTTAGATCAAGTGTTGTTTCAAGCCTAAAAGCTTAAAGCTAAACTTCTTGTAAAAGAATTGAAAAAGCCTCGATACTTAACGGTATCGGGGCTTTTTGTTTCTTTCTGGTTAAAATCAGTTATAGCGGCGTTACTTTGCCACTCACGTAGAAAAGCACTACGCTTCGTGACAAAAAGCCTTGCTCTAAGCTGATTTTTCCTGCGCTAGATCAAGTGTTGTTTCAAGCCTAAAAGCTTAAGCTAAACTTCTTATAAAAGAAAAGAGAAAGCCCCGATACTTAATAGTATCGGGGCTTTTTGTTTCTTTCTGGTCTAAATCGGTGATAACTGCGTTGCTTCACCACTCACTTATGTGATTGATAAAAGTTGAAAAACTAAACTTCTTGGAGAGTTTCAGAATTAGTTTACTTTGAAGCCATTAATAGATGCGTGCCAAAGAACCTCACCTACAGTAATAATCATCCTATTAAGCTGATGGCGATACCGTCAGCAAAACCAAAATATACCTAACGTACTTGCAATCCTTTAGTTGAAGCGTATAATTTAAGCACAAAAGAAAATAGGTCGTTAGATATGGAAAGTAACTTCAAAGATATTAAAGTTGTTAAAAGCCAACGCCAAGCTCGTTATGCGAGTAAGGTTAATTCTGGATCGTATTCGCTTTCTAGTCGTATTTCTTTGGTCGGATCGCGAAAATCCAAAGTTAAGTTAGTTGTACCTATTTTCTAAGCAAATGCTGATTTAAATGTTTTTTTCGATATAATAAGCCTCTTTTATAGAGGTTTTTTTGTGTCTTATGAAAAAATATTTACTACCTTTAGAGCAATTAGAAGCCCTCAACGCCGAGTTGTTAAGTATTGCTGATTCACTCGCTAATCCGGTTATTATTGTGGGTGGGCAGAGCGTATCGTACTGGTATTCATATTACCAAGAAAGTATTCCGCATTTTGACATGATCCCGCTTGCAAGTGTGGATATTGATTATATCGCACAAAAAGACGATATAAGTAAGATTGTAAAAGCATGGAATGTCGATGTGCAAATGGCCGGCATAGATGTTGGCCCGCCCTCTATTGCTATTGCATATCTTAAAGATAAAGATACCCAACAGATCAAATCGATTGAGGGATGTAATTTTATTGATATAGATGAAATGGAGCTTGGTTTTGATGAGCCCAATTTAGTTGATTTTATAGATGCACCTGCTGGTTTCAATATTCAAGACGTTAAAAATGTGCAAAAACGAAAATTTCTCACATCTCTCTTTCAATTTTCAACAGCTTTTGATATTCAACCAAACGAAAAAATATTAATTTTAAATCCGATAGGTTGCTTTAAAAGCAGAGTAGGCAATTTGTTTCATAGCCCTAAGCAAAAGGGTATAGAATTGATACGAATCGAAAGTCTTAAATATCCTCTAGTTTACTTTTTTCAAGACTTAGCAGCAGAGGAGCCATTTCGAAAAGTAAGAAAACATATCACCGTTTTACACCAGTTATTACTAACAGAAGATTCAATACGATTGTTTACAGAATACGATGTTGATTATAGGTCTGTTTTTGCTAATATTGTTATGAAGACGCCAGGTGGTAGTGAAAAGTATTATGCATTTGATGGCCCTAATCTTATTCGGTCATTAAATAAGAAGTATGAGCAAAGGAAAAACGTGAAGAATGCTTTCTTGAATAGGCATAGTTAGGATATCACTTCTAAAGCTTAGTTGGGCAAGAATTAACTTTTTACTGCATTGGTTGCAGTTGATGTAGTAACCAAATTTGCCATACATTGGTGTG
This sequence comes from Shewanella sp. MF05913, assembly GCF_059758095.1. NCBI lineage: Bacteria > Pseudomonadati > Pseudomonadota > Gammaproteobacteria > Alteromonadales > Shewanellaceae > Shewanella > Shewanella sp. MF05913. The sequence goes on along the minus strand of NZ_JCAYNT010000005.1, from coordinate 234,886 downwards.
TATTGCGTTGATTCGCCACAATGTTTACAGCTTAGTATCGGGTGCTGGGTTGGTGCTAATGTGGCTACTGCTTGAGGCATTGCAGTATTGGATTGAGCTATATTATAAGTGGGTGCTGATACTGGTTTAAGCTCTTGTTGTTCAAGCTTAGGCTCAAGCGGTGGTATGTCTGATTTAGCTTGGGTTTGCTTTCGTTCTACCGGAGCATGATTAGCTTGCTGAATATTTGAGTCGATATGCTGATTAATAAGAAATTGACCAATTGAATCGAGTTCTTGTTGGTTGAAATCAGGACGGGTATCAGCGACATTCATCAAGCGGATTATTTTGTGTTTAAGGTTCATGATCCTTTTGAGTTCATCGACCAAAAATTCAGTTTTGAAAAGCTTGTCGGAAATCTCTTTCGGCATGGTTTTTCTGTCGATGACAGCATTACTGGATACTGCACATAAATAGTGCCAACTACGTCCATTGAAGCCTTGCTGCTTTATACCCAGTAACTTACTTAAAATCTCGCTCTTATGGTGTTTCAACATTTCCTTTAACAAGGCTTGTTGCAATTCTACTTGCTTAATGGGTGAGGACATCCCGGCCCACTGGCTGTTATAGCTGCGCGTCCATTCACCCTGGTTGTTAACTTTAACGTGACCTTTTATGCTTTTTGATTCAATGAGCACGAAACCATAGGTGTACACGATCAGGTGATCGATTTGAGCTGTTTCATCATTAAAGCTGAATTTGAAGTCGTTGATAACCAGAATTTCGGGATGATCTTTAAATGCTCGGCGTAAAAAGAAGGCCACATCCTGTTCTTGCTTTTGACCCGCAATAGCCTGTGGAGATGAGGTCGTTTGGAGTGATTTAGTTTTGAGAATCATTTATCAACAGCATCCATTCATAACTTGATAATAATCAATCTCATAATATCTATGATATGGATAAAAAAGCCAGTGTTAAATTTAAAAGCAAGGCGTAATCGATTCGATAGTGTAACAACTTACACTTTTGGTTCATTTAATGGTTTAGGCATTTAAAAAGTGTACTATGTTACACTTTTAATAGGAGAAAAAGAGTAAACCACTATGAAGTGTAGGTTGTTACACTCCACTGTTGAAATATCAGGCATTCAGGGCTAAAGTGTAGCAATGTATACTTTGGACTAACGTTATGGTATCTGCACTTAATCAACAATCTTTAGGCTTACTCATTAAAGAAACCAGAAACAACGCGGCACTGACTCAAGATGTGGCGGCGATGCTGTGTGGCGTGACTAAAAAGACGTTAATCCGTGTTGAGAAAGGCAATGATGTTTATATTTCGACAGTGTTCAAAATTCTTAATGGGTTGGGGATTAGTATTGACACTGCGCAGAGTGATAAGGTTGATCCTAAAGTGTGGTACTAATCGATAGAAAAAGAAAAGCCCTGATGCAGCGATGTATCAGGGCTTTTTATTTGGGTATGACTGGTTACTTACGGGTAATCTTATCCAGATATCCCATGGCGAAGGCCGATAACACGAAGGTGATGTGGATGAGTAGGTACCACATTATTTTGTCGTTCTCGATCTTTTCGGCATTCATAAAGACTTTGAGTAAATGAATTGATGAAATGGCGACAATCGATGCGGCCACTTTGTTTTTAAGTGAACCGGAATCCATCTTGCCTAGCCAGCTGAGTTTCTCACTGTTTTCGCCGACATCAAGCTGTGACACGAAGTTTTCATAACCTGAAAACATTACCATAATCAGCAGACCACCCACTAAGGTGATGTCGATGAGTGACAGGGTAACGAGCACGAGATCCACTTCTGCAATGGTGAAAATAATCGGAATGATGTGAAAGATCTCTTGAAAGAACTTTATGCCTAAGGCGAGTAAGACTAAGCTTAATCCCAAATAAATCGGCGCCATGATCCAACGGGATGCATACATCAATTTTTCAAATATTTGTTCCATAAAAATAGTAACCCTTCAAATAAATACGCTAAAAATCAATCGAGCCATTTGCTGTAAAACAATGTGATAGTGAACTGTAACTGCGCTGACATATTATGGCAAGTCTGGTGATGCTTTATCTAAGATTTAGTGGTAGTCAATAAACCTATTACTGACTCTAAAAGATTGAAAACAGCATTGGGTAGCAGCTTAAATTCTTCATGAAAATAGTGCTAACAGCTTGTTAATACCTCAGTAAGTCAATAGGGTAACAGGCTAGACTTTTTGTGGCGTATCTTATTTATCCAGAGTTAAGGTTATTTAGTAGGATAAAAGGAATTGTTAGGGCAGACTAAAAGATAACCTGCTGACGTGTATATTTATTTAGTCTATTTTAATCTAGTGCTCAGGTTGACCCATTAAACTAAAATCATTAGGGCCTGTTGATCTTTCAAGGTTGTTTTTGCAGCGAATTGTTGGCCACTTTTACAAGGCAGAGACTTAGAGGTGTAGTTATTCTACATAAAAAGTCGATAACGCAGTAAAAATGGCCAACAAACGCTGCCCGAAGGGTTCGGCTAAAAACGTTTTACTCTTTGTTGAATGAATTTTGCTTAGATGACTAGGCATCAATCCATTCGCCTCGATTAAAACGTTTTTAACTCGAACAAAATTTAACCTGCAAAGATCAACAGGCCCTAATTATATTTCATCAGCAATAAGAGGGATCTATCATTATGGATAAAGCGAATTCAAACACCAAGCGAAAAATGCCCTGGATTGCAATTGGTATCATTGCGTTAATCGTGTTGCTGTTTAGCCTACTCGTTACGCAAATGCCTAAGGGATTTACGTCAGATCTCGAGAAAATAGGCACGGGTAAACCTGCAATTGTGTTTGTTTACGATCCTAACCTTGTGTCGAGTATCACCCAAACTGAGCAAATGAATGAAGCCCGTGATCATCTTGGTGATAATGTGTTCTTTTTACTTGCCAGAACGGCAACGCCAGAGGGCGAGGCGTTTATTGCGAAGCATAATGCTGGATTGACTGAAGTCTTTCTGTTTGACTCTCAAGGTGTACTCATTAAAAGAAAGCCTGCGGTGTTAGATGCTAATGAACTGATGCGTTTGGTACGGTAGGTGTTTGTACTTGATTGTTTTGAATTATTAAGTAAGTTGATCAGACGCAAGCGGTAATAGCTACTTTGTTTCAGTGCCCTTTTTAAAAACTAAATGTCATGATGAGTGCTTTTTCTAACACGATTTATTTGTTGTTAAATGTATTACAGGCATAAATTTTAGATTTGATTTAAAGATTTGAAATCTGAATTTTGATATGCAAAAAGCCTCAATACTTAGCTATATTGAGGCTTTTTATTGTAAGAGCGTACTTATGTCATCGTTTTTAACGTAATCTTTAACATTTTTTCAGATTCCATTCATACGCATTTTATTATGAACGGGGGGTTAATGAGACAGTGCTTTTAAAACGTCACTTCTATCGAGCAAAGGTTTTTTAGCTTGTAAATGAACAACGAAGTCATAGGCATTCAAGTCGAATTGGATATTTTTTTGTTTAGGGTCTGCGCCTTGAAGAATCAAAAAATTGACTAATTTACTATCATTAAGCAATAACGCAGTATGAAGTGGCGGTAGGCTACTAATCGTACTTGGTGCATTCACTGAAGAACCATTGTTAATAAATTTTTTTAAATAGAGGTACTTTTTATCTTCATTTACAATCCCAAATAGGGTTGCGATGCCTCCTCTAGATTCCAACTCTGCGATATCTGAATCCATTAGTCTAAAATTAATTAAAAAAGTGTGACAAAGTGTATGAGGAATATACAGACCATCTTCACCGGCACCACACAGAATGACATCTTCAATCTTTCTATTCGATAGTGTGTAGCTAGCACCAATGATATAAATTATAACAAGTGCCGCAACACCAATGAATAAAGTTCTAAGCTTCATATTTAACCCCACACAATTTTATTATTACCATGTAGAGCAAGTATTCCAAAGTGAGGGGTATCTATCTTTGCTATGCCATTCGCATGCATTTTCAATATTGTCAGAAAACTAACCGATAGCTGCTTACGCACGATATCGTAAATCTGAATACGCATTAAGTCGTTAGTTGATGCATGATGAAACCAATGTTTGAGAGATTTTCTGCCAAATTTAACAAGCACTTTTTTAACTCCTGCAGTAGGATTCATCAATGAACCAAATAAAGCGTCAATAAACCCCATTGCATATGAGGAATCTACAGCTTCCAACAACAATCCTTGAGCAAAACCACGCACAGCATCAGTAATAATCAATTCATCTATCAATTCATGCTGATTCATAAATATAAACTTTAAAATGATGGTTGTTTCATTTTCATCAAAAAGAAGTTCGTCATTGGAAAACTGTTTAAGGTGCACACTTTTATTCATGATTATCAATCTCCATATAATTAAAAATCCGATAGCAAGTTAAAATTTTAACAACTAAGGTACAGTACATACACTGGACCTTAAGCATTAAGGCCTGAAAAAATTCCATCTAACGTTATGTCTTTTCTAGATTTTCTTTGTTGTGACTTTTTTGCGTTTATTGTTATATAGCAGACCGCCCAGTCTATCTTTTCTGTTATTTCTGACCAAGCCCGATGACAGATACACTCAAAGATTGGCAGCAGCCAAACGTCCACATTCTTTGCCGCTTTGAACAGCGAAACTGAAGGCATGATGCGCATCGCTGTGCTGCGTCTGATGATAAGTGCCAGCAGGCTGGCCCATACTAGGCCGTCAACTATCGCTTTCTGCGCGGTGGCAAATCTCTGCCAGTTTGTATGTGATTTCAACTCTTTGAACAGCAGCTCAACCTGCCAGCGGCAGCGGTAAATCGCCATAATGTCATCGGCTGAGTAAGACTCTGCCGGTAAGTTGGTTAGCCAGATGCAAAATCTCTTTTCTTCTGCAAACCAACGCCTTATCACTCGAAATTCCTGCGTTCCCCGCTGGGCTTTTAGGTCAAGCACTTCTGAGCGATTGGTGCGACGCGTGATGTCTTTAAGTTTCACTCCGGCAAGCTTAGGCAGCACACGGCCCTTGCCATTTCTAGCTTCAACTATTCTTGGGTTGAGTGACTTTTTCCCCCGAAAAATATAGAAACCATTATGGCGTTCCACATTGGCAAAATATTCGAAATCAGGATAGCCCGCATCAGCCAGAAGCAGTGTATTTTTCATTCTAAAGGCCATGGGGAGATAGGTTCTTTCTGAAGCGGTATCAGCACTTATCGCCATTGCTGTGGGATTAAATGTGCGCAATGACATGGTCATATGGCACTCTATCGCGGCGGGATTACGCTTAAAGCGGCTTGGGTACACGTCAGCTAACGCCTTGTGAACATGAAAAGAACTGCCGTCCTGAAGCAAAATATCATCAAAGCCTGACAACTTCTTCGGAAGCGAAGCGCATTGTTGGCGTGCAAACTGAGCGATAGCCAGCTGAACCAGTTGCTTCATAAAATCAGCAAAGGCGGCTTTGCGGAGCTGATTATGAAAAGGTTTGTAAGCCACATTATCATTTTCTGTCAGACACATACCATTAAACTGACGATGTAAGTCAGCAATGGCATGGCAGTTCCCTTTGCTCAACGCAGAGACCAAGCTCGGCACCAATAGTTCAGGTAATACAGCGCGATTTCGCTGTATAAACCCTGTGCGCTTTGCCATTTTTTGAAGGATGTCTGCATTGAAGAATTGCATAAATTGCTTTTTTAAGGTGATAATTGTCATCGGCTTTATTTATTGGTCATGTTGATTTGTTTGGCGACAATTATCAGATCATAAATAAGGCCTTTTTTCTATCTAAAATATAGGTTTATTGCTAAAGATCCTGTCTATGAGGTACAGTAAAACAATTATTACAATGGATGTATTCAACCCAGTTTAATGAAGCCAAAGAATATGGGCAATGACTATAATCGTTTGATTCTAGATGCTTTTGGATTGAGTAAGAACCCATTGCAACTTTGCCTAAAACCGTGATAACTGCGTTACTTTACTATTCGCTTAAGAAATTTTTGATACCTGAACGTATCGAGTTTTTAGGTACTTAGTGACATGGCAGGTTTACGGTTTGGAGTACTTTTAAAGTACATTTCTGAGTGGCGTCATGTCAAACATTGATACATCCCGACACGAAATTATCGGGATGTTATGGTCTTATAATGGGTATTGTAAAAAGTTAAGCTAACCAATGAGTATCAATAACCTGTTATACCAATTACATTAAATATATGATCTAATTAACCGTCATTCTCTTATTGCTATATTTATGAATAATATCACTCTTGCTGCATTAGCTAAATCTGAAAAAAGCGCTCGTAAACGTATGCGTTACCTCGCCTTACTCCACTTTACCGAAGGTCATTCTCGCACCGTGATTGCCAACATGTTGAAGGTCAGTAGAACAAGTGTAAATGCCTGGGTTACAAACTATTTAACTAATGGTATCAATGGCCTGGATGATAAACATAATCCAGGTAGGCCCGCACAATTGTCAGCGAAACAACAGGCAAGTCTGAAAGAGTTTATACAAGCTCAAAGCTTATCTGAGAGTGGTGGTAGATTAATGGCAAGAGATGTTTGTCTTTTTATTCAATCTGAATTTAACGTAACCTTTAAGCAGGCCAACATCTACAGAATACTGCATCAATTAGGCTTTTCATGGATAACAACACGCTCTCGTCACCCAAAACAATCTCAAGATGTTCAGGACGCTTTTAAAAAACTTCCAACTGTCAACGATCCTTAACACCCCTGGTCATGTATCGTTAGATCGCATTGATGTGTGGTTTCAAGATGAAGCCAGGTTCGGCCAGCAAAATACCACAACCCATATTTGGGCATTGAAAGGAAGCCGACCACGGTCAGTAAGGCAACAACAGTTTGAATCCGCCTATTTATATGGTGCGGTGTGTCCTGCCACAGGTGCGACAGAGGCAATTATTGCCCCGTATGCCAGTAGTGAATATATGTTAGAACACTTGAAATTAATTTCAGAAGCGACTGAATTTGGACGCTATGCGCTGATCATTATGGACGGCGCAGGGTGGCATCAACAAAAACTGACGGAGGGCTTTGATAACTTGAGTATCATTAAACTTTCCCCTTATTCCCCAGAACTTAACCCTGTAGAACAAGTGTGGCAATGGCTTCGTCAAAATGAACTTGCCAATCGCTGTTTTAGTGGATATGACGATATTGTTGAACAGTGCTCAATTGCATGGAATCACTTTATTGCAGAGCCTGAAAGGGTAATTAAATTATGCTCTAGAAGCTGGACAAAACTGACCAGTTAATTAATGTAAATGGTATTACTTACTGCTTTAACTCAAGTTGATAAAAGCTCGCTTGGGCGTAGTCGCCTGTTTCCATGCCGAGCCATTGGCAATCTGAACTGCTTTTATTGGTGTTGCATTGGTTATAAACGCCCGCTTTGTAATACATCCAATCATTTTTATAACCTAGGTCGACCTTATTGCCCTGGTAATTCCCCTGAGCCAGGTTAACTTCGAAGGTTTTTACGATGGGTTTGTCGCTGCCTGGATTTTTGGTAAATGTCAGTTTCATAGTATCGCCTTCAACATTCACTTCGTACGCGAATATCTCACCTAATTTAATACCATCTTTTGGATCGCTAGCACCCTGGCGCAGGTTGTATTTACCAAACACATTATGACGAATATCTTGGCGAAGTTTTTTGCCATTACTGTCGACAGCATCTTGTAGTTTTGGCTCTGGGTTAAGCTCGTAACTCCAGGCTAAAGAGCCATAATCATGCTCTGGCAATTTACGGTAAACAATTTTAAGCGGTTCGTTATCTGAGCCATGAATTTGACCAATAACCACAGCATATGCACCATTCTTTTTGTCATTACCGCTGCTGCTGACTTTATCGACTGATAGCGTTGCTTTTAGTTGCCCGCCAATCGCGCCGTATTCGCTGGCATTAGAGTGTGATGCTACAACGAAATTGTTTTTAGGTTCATCGTATTTATCGGCCAACATGGCGCGGAGTTCGCTGCGAGTGTTTTTACTATTGGGGGTGGTTGGTGCTTCATTTGGCGCAACAAACACTAATGCGCCGGTGTTTTTATCGGTATAAAACCACTGCGGATGAGAATAAGGCGTTTGGGTGTCGCTAAGCTGTTGCTTGTCTATTTCTAACGCCTTGGCTGATTTTTCAGTAGAGAGTTCCGGTAAGGTAATTTTCCACTTTGATAGATCGAAGTTTTGTGCCGGAGCATGGGTGGGGTCAAGATTAAATTTTTTGGCAGTATCAAGTTCAATTGAAGCGACTGCAGAACCGGCAAGTAAACTGGCGGTTAATAAGCTCAGTTGGATCTTTCTCATTGGATTGTTCCTCAAAACCATGACTAAAACAGAACACCAGAATACAACAATAATATTGTATTACAAATAGTGGTTTGTATTCGTTGCGCTAACTGTGAGTTAGCTCATCGTTAAGCAGGTAATCAACGGTAATAAGTGCTTGCAGCCAGCATCGTTCAAATTTACTGGAGCGAAAGTTTAGCGCGTCAATATTGTTGATAGATTGGCTGGTTTTAATGATTTCTCAATCAGGCTAATTGATATATGATGCGCCACCTTAAATTTAGCCTGTCTTCGATTCTATTTTATGTCTACCAATGCCCTTTATACCGATTTGTCCGGTTATTACGATTTAATGTGTTGTGATATTAACTACCAACAGCAAAGCAATAGCGTAGCTCGTTTGCATCAGATTTTGGGCAATAATGGTAAACAACATTTAGATTTGGCTTGTGGTACAGGACCGCATGTTAGGCACTTTATCGACTTAGGCTTTCAAAGCAGCGGGCTTGATATTAATCAGCCTATGCTCGACATTGCTATCCGTCGTTGCCCTGAAGCACAGTTTAGTTTGCAAAACATGACTGAGTTTTGTGTTGAAGAGAAGCTCGATTTAATTACCTGCTTTTTGTATTCCATTCATTATTCTCAAGGTGTCGAGGCGCTTAAAGCCTGTATTGTCAGTGTGCATAAAGCATTAAATACCGGCGGCTTGTTTTGTTTTAACAGCGTTGATAAACATAAAATCAATAACAAGGCGTTAGTGAGGCACAGTGCCGAATTTGAAGATAGTCAGTTTGTGTTTGAGTCGGGTTGGCATTACAGCGGTGCAGGTGAGATGCAGACTCTTAATTTGAGTATTGCCAAAACTCAGTTTGACGCCACACAGCTGTGGCAAGACTCTCATTCCATGGTCGCCACAAGCTTTACTGAGCTGGAATCGTTGTTGGCACCGTATTTTGATGTGCAAATATTTGAACACGATTACGACAGAATCATCCCGTGGGATTTAGCCTCAGGCAATGCCTTGTTTGTGTGTACTAAACGGGATATTTAAAAGTTAAGGCTTGAGTGGGCGTTTGGGCTGTTGTGCAAAAGATCTGTTCGCTAATGAATTTTTAGCCATTATTCTGCACACATTAATGGGTAGGATTTTGAGCCTGTAAATAATGTTGCTAAATAGATTGTCTACTTAACTAGGGCTCTAACCAGGGCTCAGGTTTCTTACTTAAATCAAGCCAGCCATTATGGTGACTAATGGCTGGTGTTTACACTTCGGTTACTGATTAGTATCAGTAAATTCCGCTTCAGCTTTTTCTAGTTCTTGCTGTGTTTTAAGCTCAAATTGTTGCAGCTTTTTCAATTTTGCTTCTTCTGCAAGCGTGGCTTGTCGTTCTTTAAAGCTGTGCTTTTCTGTCTTGGTCAGAAATTTAAACGCTTTCTCGTTGGCCAGTGCATAGCCGACCACATCTTCGCCTTTTACTCTGCGTTCATCGACACGTTGTGAAAAACGTTGGTTATCGCGCGCTTTGCGCTCTTCTGCATTAAGCTTACTCATGATATATCCTCATTTGTTATTACTGTTTGGGGCGATGGTTCAGTCAAACAAATGAGTTAGGTTGCACATTCATAAAGCTGAGCGCGCATTTTAGCATAAGTTGGTTTGTTAACTAATCTGAATGCAGGGATAAGCGATCAAACTATTTCATATCTGCCATTTAATCATTAAAGCGCTTCAATGCTGCAGCAATATCATGACAAGCCTGTTTGGCACGTTTGCTGAGCGTGGTGATGGAGATAAATCCGTGCATGCAATCGTCATAGTGCTCGTGGTGGATGTTAACGCCGGCATCTTTTAATCGATTAGCATAGGCAATACCGTCATCCCTTAAGGGATCAAACCCAAGTGTTAATAAGTAAGTGCTAGGCGATTGGCTTATATCAGCGGCCTGGAGTGGGCTGACTAAGGGCAGGGTGACTTCGTCGAGTGAATTGACATAGTGGCCTCTAAAAAAATCCATTAAATCGCGTGTCAGCAATAACTGCTTATTGAAACAACGGTAAGACTCGCTGAGCCCTTGTAAATCGACCATGGGGTAAATTAAAAACTGAAAGTTAGGCTTTGCTTTAATTTGTACTGGCAGCGTTGTGTGTAATGACGGCAAACCTATGATGCAGGCTAAATAGGCGCCTGCGCTGTCGCCGCCAACACCGATATGTTCTGGATTGATATTAAGCTGTTGATGGTTGTCGTTAATGTAGTTCCAGGCTTCGATAGCATCACAAATGGCACTAGGGAATTTATGTTCAGGGGCTAAACGGTACCCCACGGAGATAATATTCATGTTGCCGTGTTGAGCCAGAAAACGGCAAAAACGGTCATGGGTGTTAATACTGCCAATCACGCCACCGCCACCGTGAAAATACACTAAGGTCTTTTTAGGGATGTTGCTGCTGGGGTGGTAAATCCGCAGCTTAATGGTATTTGTGTCGCCAAGATTTGTGCTGATTGGAATCGTTAAATCTATCACCTTATACATGGCAATTTTATTCAGCCCAACCAGCTTATCCATTGCAGCATAGATAACCCTAAACAGGGCTACGGGGAGTTTATATAAAGGCAGTAATGACAACATTTTAGCGGCGTTTAACTGCGACGATTCGAGTTTAGCAGTGTGTAATATTGTGCTGTCAGGTGACGGCTGAGGCTTATTATTGTTGTCCATTTTTATGGCCTTTTTGATGTGTATTGGATCCGCTTAAAAGGGATTATCGACTTAACCATTTCATCACTAAACGATTAATAAACGCCGGTGATACGTTACTTAATCTGTGTAATATCCCATAAACCACGCTGACTGTTCTGTGAGTTTTTGGGCGTCTAACTTGTTTGTCGATGACAGCGACCACATCTTGAACGGTGATATTCACCCCAAGGCGATGCAGCACTTTAGCGCTGTTTTGTTGTGATTTAAGCATATTGGTTGCCACAAAGGGCGGCATGACGTCGCAAACCTTAATACCATATTTTGCCCACTCTAGTTCTAACGCTTCGGTCAGTGCTTTTACTGCAAACTTACTGGCCGAATAACTTGCCAATTCTGGCACGCCGTAATCACTGCTGGCCGATGACATATTAATCACAGTGCTGTTGCCATGGTTTTTTAAATAGGGCCAGGCCGCATGACATAAGTTTATCACCCCGTTAACATTAATATTAAGGGTGCGCTGATGCTGCTCAATCGAGACGGCTTCAAACGGGCCAATCTCTAGGATGCCGGCGTTATTGAGCAATATCGCCAAACAATCATTATGTTCAGCACAAAATTTAGCCATAGCATATTGTACTTGTGAAACATCACCAACATCCAGTTGAAACAAACGTATTCGCGTTCTATCCCATATTTCGGTGGCTTGTGTTAGTTGCACCATATTGATGTCGGCCATGGCGACCCAGTAGCCTTTTTTATAAAAGTGCTGAGCGGTGGCCAGACCAATACCTGAAGCCGCGCCGCTAATAAATATGGTGTTTTTATTCATTACGAAATCCATTTAATGATTCTGTTAACCGTTAATTAAAACGTGGTGGTATTGATATGTTCCATTTGCGGCTCTTTCATTTCATCAACCCACCGCTGCCAGGTGTATGGCCATAAAATAGGGTCACCATCGGCGTCTAAATACCAACTTTGGCAGCCACCCACCCAGCTGGTGCCTTTTAAACCCTCTTTGATATAAGCCGTAAAGTCATCAATGGCTTGTGGTTTGGCTTCAAACTCATCAAATTCATGTGCACGCCATTTATCAATTAATTTGATCACATAATCTGTTTGCACTTCGCTCATGGCGATAACCGAAAAGTTACCAATGGGAGTATTGGGGCCAAGCATTAAAAAGAAGTTTGGATAGTCGCTAAGTAGCATTGAGCGGTAAGCTTTGATTTTATGTGACCAGGCTTTATCAATGTGTACATTATTGCGGCCAATGAGGTTCATTGGGCGCATAAAGTTAAATGCGTTAAATCCGGTCGATAACACTAATACATCCAGTTCGTGGTGCTTGCCATCTTTGGTGATAATGCCGGTTTCGGTAATGCGTTCAATACCTTCGGTGATCAGTTGTGCGTTGGGTTTTTGAATGCCTTTATAAAATGTGCTGTTGATAATGACTCGCTTGCAACCGACTTGATAATTAGGCCGAAGTTTTTCACGTAATACTTTGTCTTTAATACTTAATCGTAAGTTTGCTTTACATAAAAAGCTCAACAGATGTTTTTGAATAAACTGGCCGGTCACGGCTTTGGTAAAAAAATGCTCTAAAAAGAATTTACCGGTATTGCGATGGATTTTGGTAATAACTGGAAAACGGGTCATGAGTTTTCGCATGGTGTGTGAAAACGTAAAATCCGGCAGGTGCATTAACCATTGTGGTGTACGCTGAAATACCGACACGGCCGCGCCAGTTTTAATGAGTTCAGGTATCGCTTGCGCCGCCGTTGACCCCGTACCGATTATTCCAACACGAGTATTGGCTGATATCTCGACACTATGATCCCATTGTGCGGTATGAAACTTAGCGCCTTTAAAATCGTCTAGCCCAGCAATATCTGGGAATTGGGGATGATGTAAAATGCCGGTGGCACATACCATAAAATCGGCAATGTAGGTTTGCCCTTTGTTTGTTTTTACGGTCCATTTTCCATCAGTATATTGGGCGTCGGTTACCGCTTCATTAAAACGTATATCACGCGCGACATCGTATTTATCGACCACGTGCTCAAAGTATTGTTTTATCTCTGGTCCGCGGGCAAAAAAACGACTCCAGTTTGGGTTAGGCTCAAACGAATAGGTATACATGTGCGCAGGTACGTCGCAAGCTGCGCCTGGGTAGGTGTTTTCTCGCCAGGTACCACCAACAGACTCTTTTTTCTCCAGGACAACAATGTCGGTAATGCCTGCCTCGCGCAGTTTAATGGTCATTAAAATGCCTGTCATACCGGCGCCAATAATCACCACTGAAGGGTTGCGTTTTGTTTGAGTCATAGGGCCTCAATTATTCTCATTATTGTGAGTCTTATTATTCTGCATGCGCATGCAAATATTGTTAATAAATTGTGTCGATTACCCAGCATAGGAAATTACGCTTAATTGATCTACGCTTAAAATGGACGTATATTTGTGATTTTAAGACATCATGGTCGTAACTTATGGCATTTCGCAGCATTACCAGTGTGCAAATTATTGTGGCCTACGGCATTGAGCAGGGTGTTGAAGAGGGCGTTTTACTTAATGGCTCAGGGCTGACAAGCGAGCAATTACACGATCACGACCAACTGGTTGAAGATACACAAGAATTACAGGTATTAAATAATCTAGTACAGCACACATCGTCGCCGTTTACTGCTGGCGTAGCTTTAGGCAGTCGATACCATTTAACCAGTTATGGCATCATGGGTTACGCTCTTTTAGCCAGCAGTACCGCCAGAAAAGCGATTGAACTGGGCTTACGCTATTTAGATTTAACCTATGTGTTTTCGCAAATCACCTTAAACCAGATTAATGATGATATTGCGCTGACATTTTTATGTGATGTGCCGGGCGAGTTGGGCGAACTGGTGTTGGTAAGAGACATGGTTGGCGCGGCGATGATCCAGCGCGAGGTGTTTGAACATAAAGATTTACCGATAACACTGCAGTTTACTGCAGCCCCACCGGCGAACTTATCAATAGCGGATATTGAGCAAACGCTTGGGGTTAATATTCGATTTAATGCTGATTACAATGGCTTTGCTCATTTAGCGCCTCTGCTCGATTTACCATTAACCAAAGGTAATGAGGCCACGGCCAGACTGTGTGAAGCGCAATGCAGCCAATTATTACAGCAAAAACAAAACTGGAAGCCCGTTGCCAAATTAGTAAAAGACACCCTAGTGCATTTAGGCTTAACAGCATCAATGGAAGACATTGCCGCCCATTTAGCCCGCACTACTCGTACTTTGCATCGGCAACTTAAGCAGGAACAAACCAGTTGGCGCCAGGTGCGAGACGATGTGCGCGTCGGCATTGCAGAGGCATTATTATTAACGCCCATGCATCTGGATGAAATCGCTGAAAGGCTTGGTTACAGTAATGGGGCTAATTTTAGCCACAGCTTTAAGCGCTGTAAAAATATGACCCCAAGCCAGTATCGTAAGCAAACAAAGAAGTTAGGTTAGGCGCTAATTACAGAATTGTCTTTCACATGGAATTCCGTCACCTTTTCCATTTCTGTCACCATCCATTTTAGTGTTTGGGCAGTTTTTCAAATAGAACTTAGCCTCAGCGCAGGATCTCATATGGCTACAATGGGTCTTACCTGTTTCACAACGAAAGTTTTGTTGTGTTGAATTAGACTCTTTGGTTCGCCAAACAGGTGTGTATTGCACCTCTGGCTTGATTTCCCGAAAGACTTCTCGAGTTGTCTCAGGTTGTTTTATCGGGGTTATACCCATTTTCTCATATTGCTTATAGCCGAAAATCCCGACCCCAAGAAACAGAATAATCATAAACATACGGCCGAGTATTGGGCTGCTGTTACGATGATTGTGATGTTTTTGGCTGGGTCTATGTGTGTTTCGTGCGGTGCTATTGGTTGATGAGTGCAGGGTGTTCGCAACAACGGCAACGCCTTCGATGCTGGCTTTTATGGCTCTGATTTTTCCGTCTGGCTGATTTTCACGATGAAATACAATCTCATCACCAACCTTGGGCTTTCTGGCCATGTGCTTTAATGCTGATATATGAATAAACACATCTTGATCATTACCCGTTTCAGGTTTGATAAACCCAAAGCCTTTTTCATCGTTCCAGCGAACTAACGTGCCTCTTTCCATGGCGATACTTTCCTAATCGAGATGACGTAAATAAAAAATTATACTTTAAATCAGTAATATAATCGTAAACGATAAAATATGTAAGTTAATTGTTGGGGTATGCTACTGTCGATAGACTTAGACAAAAAACGTTACTGATTACCGAAAATTCAATATTAATATTGTCTTCATAATATCAAGAGCAGTTTAATTTGAGTCATAATAAGTAATGTGTTGAAGATCACACTTCTAAACTGAATTTGGGTACTACAATCTTTTTATTGCTTGTAAGCGTATATCAATAATCGTTATTGCTATCAAAGGACTTAACCATGCGTTTTTTCATTACAATTACTGCCATATTGCTTCTCAGTGCCTGCAGCACCAGCTATCCAAACCAGGCGATTACAGGTCAATTTTTCCCTTCTGTGTCAGGGGAAACCCTTGAACAGCAGGCGATGACACTGCCGGACGATTTACAAGGAACAACATCATTACTGTTAATTGGATATAAACAAGATTCGCAATTTGATATTGATCGTTGGTTAATTGGGCTCGACATGACCCAAACTCAGGTGCCGGTTTACGAAGTGCCGACTATTCAGGGATTATTTCCGAGGATGTTTAGCACTTTGATAAACAACGGTATGCGCTCGGGTATTCCTAAACCGCTATGGAAAGGCGTGGTCACTGTCTATCAAGATGGTGAGCAAGTACAAGCTTTTACCGGTAACGATAAGCCAAATAATGCTCGGGTTGTGCTGTTAAACCCTCAGGGTAAAGTGATTTACTTTTATGATCAGGGTTTCTCGGTTGATGCGCTTAATGCATTGCGGGCATTACTGTAAAAGCTCGCGATACTCGTCGGAGTAATGTGTTGCATGAGCATGAAAATAGGTTCATCTTGTTGCAATCAAGCTCGTTATTACTGATTCGTCATTACTAACTACTAACTACTAAATACTAAATACTAAATACTAAATACTAAATACTTACACGCT
The DNA here is from genome assembly GCF_059758095.1 of Shewanella sp. MF05913. Taxonomy (NCBI): domain Bacteria; kingdom Pseudomonadati; phylum Pseudomonadota; class Gammaproteobacteria; order Alteromonadales; family Shewanellaceae; genus Shewanella; species Shewanella sp. MF05913. The sequence goes on along the minus strand of NZ_JCAYNT010000005.1, from coordinate 218,700 downwards.
GCAGTTTTTGCAGCTTCATTGAGGGATTTTTCATGCTTTACGATCTGACTGTAGTGCAATTCAGCAAGATGCTGAATAATTTAAACCATATTCTTGATAAAGCAGAAGCCTTTGCTGCACTGAAAAAAGTCGACATGACTGTGCTGTTAAATTCTCGCCTAGCGCCTGATCAGTTTAACCTTATTCGCCAAGTGCAGATTGCTTGCGACACGGCAAAAGTGGGTGTAGCTCGTTTAACCGGAAACATGGACACAGTGCCAAAGCACGATGACAGTGAAACCACATTAGCAGAATTGCGTCAGCGTATCGCATCAGTGCTAAAGTATCTTGAAGGCTTTAGTGAGGCTGATTTTGGCCATGCTGACAAGGTGCATGTGTCGCAGCCGCGTTGGGAAGGTAAGTATCTAACAGGATATGAATTTGCCATTGAGCATGCGGTTCCAAATATCTATTTTCATATCACTACGGCTTACGCAATTTTGCGTCATAACGGCGTTGAAGTCGGTAAAAAAGATTATTTAGGTGCTATGCCTTATAAAGTGCCAGTGCTTTAAGTTATACGGGTTAACAAAAAAGGATAAGCCATGGCTTATCCTTTTTTAATTTTTAAGCGTTACTGATCGGCTACTTTATCAACGCAGAGCGGCGTAACTTAACCCGTAATAGATTAATCAATGTCGGCGCGATTGAGGCTAATATCATTCCGGCCATCAAGGTGTATTGATGCGTTGTGTATGATTCACTGAGTAACAAGGCGCCACAGGCAATACCAGCAATGGGATTCGCGATACTGCCAAAGGTAAAGTCGACAACAGACATGCGCTGCAATAACCACACGTACATGCTGTAGCCCAATACAGTATTGAGCAACAATATCCATATTATCCCTAACGCGTTACCCCAATTAAACCCGCTTATCACATTGAAATAAGGCTCTGGTGTTATCATTGCTTGTACGCCAGACACCAGAGTGAGTAACACGCCGCCAATAATCAGTTGCCAGGTTAAAATCGTCCACCAATGAATCCGCGAACCAAGCGCTTTGGTAATCGTACTGCCGACAATAATGCAACTTATAGCTGCAAGCATGGCAATGAGTCCTACTGGGTTTAGGGTGATTGAACTTGGGTCAAACAATATCCACGCGAGTAAAACTAACACTGCACCACAAAATGCCTGTATAGCATTGGGACGTTTTTTGCTCACAACCCAATGAAATAGCATCGCAAATACAGGCACCGAGATCATTCCAACCCCAGAGATAGCTGAGGGAAGTGTTAATGCCATGACAAAAATCAAACAGAAAAACACCGCGATATTAACGGCCCCAAGCTTGATTAAAATAGACCAGTCAGCAGACGCTGGACGACTGGGTTTTATCGCCAATAATATTAATCCCGCAGGTAAAGCGCGCAGTGCACTGAGCAATAAGGGGGGCCAGTCTGCCAATGTATATTGAGTCATCGCATATGTTGTCCCCCAAAAAAAAGCGGGGATCATGGCAAGTAAAATATTCATAAATAACCTTGGTGTTAATTTATCTTCACGTAAAGATAGTTGGCGATTTTGAACTGATAAGTTGTTTTTGTAAAGTTACTTTATATAAAGTATCTTAGCATTAAGTTTTATTGCTGATTGATGAAAGGTAAAAATAAGCATGGAAGATGTCGATAAAGTGGTCGCACAATGGGCAACAGAAAAGCCACATTTAGATACCGTGCCGATGGCATTGCTAGGGCGTTTTTTGCGTTTACAAAAACACATTGAAGCCGACATCTCTGCTTGCCATAAGCAGTTTGGCTTAACCATGGGTGAGTTTGATGTGCTAGCGACATTAAGGCGTGCAGGTCTGCCTTATACCTTAACGCCTTCAGGGTTATTATCGTCGATGATGCTCACCTCGGGTGCCATGACTAACCGCCTAGACAAACTAGAAGCTAAAGGACTCATAGCGCGGGTACACAGCACTGAAGATCGCCGTAGCGTATCTGTTGGGCTAACCAGTAAAGGCCTTACAGTGATTGATGCGATGATAGAACAACATGTACTCGTGCAACACAAACTCGTTGCCAGCTTATCTACCAGCGAGGTGCCCGCATTAAACCAATTACTTAAATCCTGGTTAACGGCTTTTGAAAGCGAGTGAATTGGTATTATTTCGAGGTGTTAAAAAAGGCCAGAATCTTGTGATACTGGCCTTTTTTAATGTAATGAGCCGGCACGCTTACTGCTGTAACTGTGCTTTTGCTGCTTCAACTTTCGAAAAATCTAGGCCAAGCTCTTCAACTGCTTCTTTGATTAAGGCTGGGTTTTGCATCACCATGGCCATTAATTGTTGTAGCTTGTCCGCAGGAATACCTAATTGACCAATAGTTGCCATTGCTGCAAATGGATTTTCCGTTAACGTTTGAAACAACTCATTAATTTGTGCATCAGTGACGTTGTGTTCTTTTAAGATGGCAATAATAGGATTCATTGCGTTACCTTGTGTGGTTGAAGTGAGTAGGGCGAGATTTTATCACGTTTTAGCCTGTTGGGGGCAAGATGGCTGTTGCACAATTGGACTAAAAAACAGATTAAATAGGCTTTGATTTTAGTGAGTCTCTAAACATGATTGACCCGAGCACTATTTATACGTTACAGCATTCGATAAATGATTGAATTTACTACCCTGGTGTTTATACTGTTCAGGTTTTAGCGTGTTGTTTTATTGATTTAATAACTCTTTTACATGGATTTTTACGGACGTTGATATGGATATTATTACCCTCTGCACTGTGCTTGTGCTGTTACAACCCTTCATTGTTTACTTCGCTTTTTATAAAGATACTGGCTTAACCACTAAAGATAATGAGTTTTACCAATCCTTTTTAGTGATATCTCCTAGCTTCGCATTTTTTTATTTAGACCAATATTGGTATGCGTTAGGCGCGTTGGCTGGCGTGGCATTATGTGGTGTGTTATTGGCCTTGATTGTAAACCGAAAAGCCAGTCATCCGATTGATTATGGTGGTCTGGTGTCATTTGCTGTCGCATGGTTAATCATCTTTGGCATTGGTCATTGGATAGCCAGTTTTTTTACTGACTCAAGCGTAACAGACACTATTGCAACAACAGAGCTGAATGCAACAATAGATCCGAATGCCATCACGGTATCGCAAGGGATCTTCTCCGCATTAACCAGCTCACTGTATTATCTGGTACTCATGTTAGCGGTACTGTGTGTGTCTATATTAGAGAGAAAATATTCATTTAAAGAGAAACTGAGTGATTTACTGCTGTTTATTGCATCTGTTGCTGGTGGTGTAATACCTTTGATCGGTGACTATTTTTTGTTAAGCATCGTCATCAACTTTTTTATTTTATTGACCATGAGTCGCGTTATCATGGAGCTAGAGGACCCTGACGCTGCAAAAGGCTCAAACGGTGCTATCGGTTTTATGTTTAGCTATTTATTTATGATGGGTATTGGTTTTGCCATGATGCTAAAAGGCGGAGCTTGGCTTTACAGTGTCGTGAGTTAATATTGAAATTAGCGGTGAAATAAATTAGCGGTGAAATAAATTAGCGGTGAAATGCATTAACGCGTAATAAAAAGACCAGAGCATATTGAGATATGCTCTGGCCTTTTGGTTTATTCGCTTATATCAAAACACTCAATGTGCTGCTATTGCGCGTCTTCAAGCTTACAACGTACTTGCGATAAGTTTGCAATGTTGCCGCTTTGCACATGTTGCAATAGGCATTTATCACCTTGTGTTAATAACTGAATCGCATCAGGTATTTCTGTGCTGCGGCCCATAATTAATAACCCGTTGGCATCTTTGTGCGGTGCTCGCTCAATCACTTCCTGACTGTATTGCGTAAAGGCACTGTCGCTAATCACTACGCTACTGACCCCTAACAAGCTTGCTATTGCTTGCTGTAACTCGGCGTGAGTTTGCGCATTTGGATTAGTGATTGTCGCAGCTTGAGGCGAGGCGTTAACCTCGCTTGCTGTTGCCACACAACCGCTTATAAGCACGATACCAATGAGCCCTATGAGAGGTTTTAGCATTATTACTCCGAAACCTGTGGCATTAAAATGCGGTTGTTTAACAACACATTTTGATTGCGGGTGTCTTGCAACATAAAGCCTGGGTCAATAAAGGTATTTTTAACAGGGGCGCGTGCTACAGCCGTTGCAGTGGCGGGACAGCTGTTATTGTCGCGATAATACAATGCCGCGCTAAGCAGTCTTTCGTTGCTATCACCTAACGCATGAGTAAGGTCATCATCTAACATACAACCTTGTACTTCACTGTCGACAGTTGGATTTGTTGATGGCACAAACCCGTCAGAATACTCCCCAAAGCCTTTGTCATTTACGCCTTTAAACTGAATAGTAAAGTAAGTGGTATCACAGTTACCTGTTGGGTAAAAACCGTAAGGTTTACCGCAAGTGGTGTCGCCTAATTGAATGACTTCGATATCAATACCACGCAATGCATTCATTAATGCTTCACTTGCCGAACAGGTACCTGGCGTCGTTAATACAAATACACGTTTAAGATTTAATGTCGGTAACGCTATGCCGCTTCTGAGTAATGACGTATTAAAACCAAGTGATTCAGGAATAAACGGCATTGGTGTTAAGGCGTCTCGAGTGACCGGATCAATGGTTGGGTATTTGTCGTTAAAGCTTGTACGTTCAAATACGTGGTTTGCTGTGGCTTCGTCGCCGGCAACCATGTAAGCCAACTGACTCGCGATAGCTAATAGTCCGCCACCGTTGTAACGGATATCTAATACTAAATCATCAACCTGTGCGTTGCTCAGGGTGGTCATCGCATCATATAAGCCTTTTTCAGCCGTTGCGATGTGTGAGTTAAATTGTAAATAGCCCACTTTGCCATTAGCCGTTTGAATCGTATTGGTATTTTGTACCGGCGTTGATACCACTGTCGCAGCCGTTAACGTGACACTGCGATCGGTTTGAGCATTTAAATCACGGACTACAAATACCGTTTGCTTACCGTTGGTGCTTGGAAATAAACCGGCATTAAGTGTATCAATACTGGCGCTATCGTTAGCGTTAGCAACATTAACGCCATCGACAGAAACAATAATTGCTCCACGACTCACTCCGGCATTACTCGCAGGGGTATTGGGCTCGTTATAAGCAACGGTGACTTGTCTGCTCACGCCTGCGGAGGCATTTCGTAAACTCAATTCCATACCATACCCGACAGAGGCGCCAGAGCCATTTAATAGCTCCCATTCTTCAGTCGACATCGAAAAGTGGAAATTATCTTTTAAACTTCCGGTGTCTGATAGCTCATTGGTTTTCAATAGGTCAAAATATTCGGCAACGCTATAAGGCGCTGGATCGCGATCGATGATTTCGTCATACCAAAGGTAGGTGTCGTTACTCCACGAACGTAACCACAGCTTTTGGGTTAATGGTGCGCTGCATTGATTGGCTAGGCTTGAATAATTAGCAAAAGTCCCAGAAACCCATTGCGGTGCAGTGGAGCCTGAGGTGTTATCGTTATCATCACTTGATGAGCCTCCGCCTCCACATGCTGTGAGCAAGAGACTGGTGCCAATAATGAAGGGCGCTAAGGTGCTGCGAGAGAGTAACTGCATTAAAATAATCCTTTATTTATCTCAAACCTATTTGGTTGATTTACGTACTTTCGATTGACGATTTTATTACAACTCAGCCAGTTTGTAACTCAAATTTTGCGCGATTGTTAACTAGTTTGAGTGTTTATAATGGTGTAGGCGCAAGTTTTTTATTTTTATAGTGGTGGTGTTTTATTTGCTGTTTAGCCTTTGCGCGCATTACCATGAACAAAATCAATAACGAAAGAGCATGCCATGCGAGCTTCATATATCCATTTATCTGTGCCCTACAAACAACAAAAAGGGGCCTCGGGCGTTAAGTTATTGCTGATTATTTTAGCGACAATATTGCTCACTGTTGGCTTAACTTTTTTTGTTATTCTCACGTATATTTTCCCCTCGCCAATGACTCCAATAACCTTAAATGCCAAAGAGGAGCAAAAGTTAGATCAAAAACTAACTCAGCTTGGTTGGCAGGCCGACTCAAGGACTCAAGTGCAAAGCAGTGCCTCTGGTCATAGTGATAGAGCCAGTCAAAACAGCGCTCCCATCAATAGCCATCACACCAATGACAACCCTATCAACGACAAAGGCGAGCTAACACCACAAGCCTATCGTGAATATGATGCCGACCGACAAGTGTCGTTTAGTGAAAAAGAAGTAAATGCGATGATTGGTCGTAATCCTGATTTTGCCCAGCGCGTAGCGATCGATTTTTCTAATAACTTAGCCAGTGCGACCATGCTGATCCCGATCCCCAAAGACTTTCCGGTAATGCCTGGGGAAATTTTACGGGTAAATACTGGCTTGGATATTCGTTTAGATGCGAATCGTCGCCCTGTGGTGGCATTAGTGGGTGTGAGTTTAATGGGCGTACCTATTCCCAATGCCTGGTTAGGCAATATGAAAAACGTCAATTTGGTCAGTGAGTTTGGCGATAGAGGCTTTTGGAATACCTTCGCCGATGGTGTTGAGGATGTTCAAATTCGCGATGGCGAGTTATATATCAAGCTGCGTAAGTAGTAGTGATAAGTCAATATGCAAATGGATAAGTCTTGATGACAGTGGCCCGTTGTCGCTAATCCACTGTCTCTTTTCGTCTACTGTGGCTTCTAATAAAGCCATGTTCAATAGGCCCTAAGTGCGATAAAGCACCTTGACTACATGCCAGCCAAATTTGGTTTTAACTAAATGCGGGGTAATGAGTTCGCCGTTAAAACAGACTTTATCGAATTGCGGCACCATTTGGCCTTTTTTAAATTCACCTAAACTGCCGCCACTTTTGGCAGAAGGACAACTAGAGTGTTTTTTGGCTAATACATCAAATTTAGCGCCATTATTAAGCTGTTTAATAATATCTTCAGCTTGAGTTTGGTGTTTCACTAAAATATGTAATGCCGCTGCCGTTTTAGCCATGTTGATGCCTGTATTGAGGGGAAACCAGAGATAAAAATGTCGTGGTGATTATAACTGTTTAGCCACTCTATGGGGCATTATTTTCCCCACAAATACGCGTGTAACAGTTTGTAGCAGCTTAGTGATTGAACATCTGCATAAATTCTATAAAGTAACTACACAATAATAAACACACCTAAGCAAACAACTAAAAGGATAATTAGATGCTTAAGCGAATCATACCTTTATGCGTAGCGAGTGCGATGACAATGGCAACACCTATTCAAGCAGAAGAAGATAAATATATTTGGTTAGAAGACGTTGAAGGCGCTAAGCCTATGGCGTGGGTTAAGCAACAAAATGATGTGTCAGCTGCCCATATAAAAGCCTATAAAGGCTTTGATACCTTAGTGGCTAACAGCCTTGAGATATTAAATAATAAAGAGCGGATCCCTTATGCCAGCCGCATAGGTGAGTATTTTTATAATTTTTGGAAAGACGAAACTCACACTCGCGGTATTTACCGTCGTACTACGTTAGCTGAGTACGAAAAAGCCGACCCGAAATGGGAAACGGTGCTCGATATTGATGCGCTAGGTAAAGCCGAAGGCGTCAACTGGGTATACAAAGGTATGAACTGCCAATACCCACTCAATGAACGTTGCATGGTGTCGTTATCGCGTGGCGGTGCTGACGCAGCTGAAGTGCGTGAGTTTGACCTCACCACTAAAGCCTTTGTTGATAAAGCGCAGAAACCGTTTGCGCTTAAAGAAGCTAAATCAATGATTAGCTGGATTGATAAAGATACTGTCTTTGTTGGGACTGATTTTGGCGATGATCAAAGCATGACCGACTCTGGTTACCCAAGCCAAGTGAAGCTATGGAAGCGCGGCACACCATTATCTGAAGCTAAGACCGTCTTTACTGGCAGCAAGACTTCTGTAGCATCAGCGGGCTACGTTATTTTTGATGATAAAACGCCGCTTAATATCATCACCGAAAGCTTAACGTTTTATACCGCCAAACATTATGTATATCAAAACGATAAACTGATTTCGTTACCACTCCCAGAAGATGCAGACATTAAAGGCTATTTTAAAGGCCAATTGTATATCGAGCTAAAAAGCGATCTCGTAACAGCAAAAGGCACCTTTAAACAAGGCGCTATAGTCATGACGCCAGTTGATAAACTCATTGCGCAAAAGCCTGAGTTTAGTGAGTTTGTATCACCGACTACAACAGCATTTATCTCACAAATTAACTTCAGTAAAAGTGCCATATTTGTGACCTGGTTAGACGATGTTAAAAGTAAGCTAGTGCGTTATATGCAAAACGACAAAGGTGAATGGAAAAGTGAGACCGCACCATTTGAAGTCAACGGCACCTTAAGCGTGTTTGATGTTGAACGTGACAGCGATGAGTTTTTCGTTGATTACACCAGCTTTTTAGAGCCTTCAACCTTATATCGTTTTAATGGTGCAACCTTAAAAGCAGACAAAATTAAAGGCATGCCACAACAGTTTGCCGCTGATAAATTTGAAACCAAGCAATACTTTGTGACGTCAAAAGACGGCACCAAAGTGCCTTACTTTGTTGTGATGGCCAAAGATATCAAGCTAGATGGCAGCAATCCAACGTTGCTTTATGCTTATGGCGGTTTTGAAGTGTCACGCTTACCCGCTTACTCAGCCACAGTCGGTAAAAACTGGTTAGAGCAGGGCGGTGTGTATGTGTTAGCTAATATTCGTGGGGGTGGCGAGTATGGTCCTGCTTGGCATCAAGCCGCCTTAAAAGAAAACCGTCACAAGGCCTATGAAGACTTTGAGGCCGTTGCCGAAGACTTAGTTGCGCGTAACATTACCACAAGCAAACATTTAGGTATTCAAGGTGGCAGTAATGGTGGCTTATTAATGGGCGCAGCGTTCACTCGTCGTCCTGGTCTATATAACGCTGTTGTGTGCCAAGTGCCATTATTAGACATGAAACGTTATAACAAACTATTAGCGGGTGCCAGTTGGATGGGCGAATACGGTAATCCTGATATTGCCGAAGAGTGGCAATACATTAAAACTTACTCGCCTTATCATAACTTAAAGCAAGGTGTGAATTACCCTAAAGTGTTCTTTACCACTTCAACTCGTGATGACCGTGTACACCCAGCGCATGCGCGTAAAATGGTCGCTAAAATGGAAGGCATGGGCATTGATGTGTTGTACTACGAAAACATTGAAGGTGGCCACGCGGGTGCCGCAGATAATACTCAAGCAGCCGAGTTAAGCTCAATGGTTTATGCGTATTTAATGCAGCAACTACGTTAACGTTTCACATTGGATATTAAGTTAGTATCATAAACGCTCATAAAACAAAGGGCCTCGTATAAACGAGGCCCTTTTTTGTTGGGGAAAGGTTAATACCAATTCTATTAATTATGTGACCAATCAGAGCCACTCAGACCGTTCAGTTTGAGGCGCATTGTTGAAATAATGGTTATTCCCTTTTAAGGCAATGCAACAAAGAAATGAACGGTCTGAGTGTCTCCTGTAAGGCGGGTTTCTGTGCCTTCCATGCTGCTTAATAGCATTTTGACTTACGACTGCATGGATGCAGAAGGTAGAGCAACGCAGGAGCTGTTGCCGAGAACAACTATGCCTACAATTCTATTACTTGCCTAGAAGGCACAGAACTCCCGCTGAATGACCAGATAATTAATGGAATTGGTATGACATTGAGAGTTAAAAAAAGCCGCAGCTATGAGCCTGCGGCTGAGGTCCAAGTTTAGTTAGGTGAACTGGCGATGTTCCTAACTAACGTGGGGGGAATCATCATTCGTCTGCGGCAATAAGGGTGATTTCATTGCTGGCAATTGAACCATGAATTTGAACCGCAACTTTAAACACTTCTACAGCGCCAGCAGCGGCTTTACTGCCTAGGTCGAGGTCGGTTGCATCAAAGGTATACTTTCCTTCAACATCAGTTTCTTGAAGTAGGCCAACACAATTGTCGCTGTCGGTTTTATCGCACTTGAAGCTTTGGGTTACATGCCAGCGCTTCCAGGCTTTTGGCTTAATGGAAGGCGATGCTGGGTCTGGGTAGCCAAAATACACAATGTCATAATCGCTGGCATTGGTAATGGCTTTACCTTCGGCATTGGTCAATGTGAACGTTAATGCCCCTGTTGCCGCATCAAATGAGTCAAGCTGCATCGATATGTCGGTGGCTTCATCAACAGTCACGCCTTCACTCACAGGATCGACAACCACGGGTGGTACAACAACTACAGGTGGCACAACGACAACGGGTGGTGTCACAACGACAGGCGGCTCAACGGTAATGATGTCGTCGTCATCGTTATCACTGCCACAACCAATGATTAGCAAGCTACTGGCTAAAATGGCGCTAAGATATTTGATCTTCATGATGCGCTCCTTAATTGAAATGCCCTGTATGACAAGTCGTACATTCCATATCGGTTTTCACGCTGGCAGCTGAGCCCATTGTTGAACTTACGCCATGGCATGACTGACAAGCTTGTGCTTCTACTGATGGCTTCGCGATGGTTAATGCTGAAATATCTTCTCCGCCGTAAGCGCGATTAAGTAAATCAACAATATAGTAAGCCATGCTGGCAGAGAGGCGTTTGCAGCGTTCGCCTTTTAAGGCAAATTCTTTACCTGAGGCGGCAGACCAATTACTGATTGATGAGTGACACAATGGGCTGTTAGCAATTGACGTTGTACCTACTTCAAGCGATTTAGCTTCGGTAGAACCAATGCCCGCTATAAATTCTGCAGATGATAATGGCAGATCTGTCGTTTCGTAGTAGCGGAACGAGGCGCCAATAATGGCATTATTTTGACCGTTAATATCATCGAGAATATTAATCAACATTCCGGCAGCATTCAGGTTGCCACATAAGGTCCCTTGGCCGACAACGCCAGCCCAACCGTAACCTGCTAATGCAGTAGGAATAGTGGCAAATTTAGAGGCATCGGCACTGGCTGATGTCGATAACATTTTGATAATGGCGTGAAATACCTGGTGCATACAGCCGCCGCCGGTTTCATAAGCAAGTTTTGCAGTTGCCATGGCATCTAGTGGTATATATTTTAACTTTTCACCTAATGCTAAAGTGTAGTTACCATCTGCGTCTGTGGCAGCAAAAGCGGAAGTACCTAATAAGGTGGCTCCAGCAGCGGCGGTGCTAATACCAATAATCTGTGTCAATGCTTGACGTCTGTTTATGCTCATAATAATCACCCTTTACTCATCGTTATTTTATTATTCCCAATCGTAGGTGTTGGGAGCTATAGAGTCGTTAGCAAAATCTGCTGAACAACTTGATGGGGTAACAATAAGTGATGGAGTTATTAATGGTGTGATTCAAAGCAGATAAAAGTAGAGGTTTTCAAAATACAAAGAGTGTGATTATTGCAGCAGTTAATTGACGATAAAATGGCATAAAACGAATATAAAATGTGACTTAAGTCGCCTTATTTATCACATTTATGCTTATTGGATGGCAAATCTACTCATTTTAATTCCGGTAAATTGAGTGATATTGCTCACGAATTGATGATATTGTAAATTTAAGCACTGACTTTTAATAAGGAATAAAGCGCTTAGATAGCAGGATCACAGAATTCATCAGATTTTTTGCATACACTGTAATTGTCGACTTTTGAGTTATTTATTGAGGCAATCAAAAATGCAATTGGGCCATTGTAGGTTCGATATTGGCAAAGGGGATTTGATTAACCAAGACACTGGTGTGGTGTGGCATCTTCCTCGAGCAGAATTACATGTACTGACATTATTGGTGGAGTATCAAGGCAACGTCGTGGCTAAACCATTACTGGAGTCTGGGCACGAAGATGACTTGCCGCTAAGTTCTGCATCGGTATCCCGAGCTATTTTTACTTTACGCTCATTCCTTGGCCCGCAATATGAAACGCTGATTGAAACCGTAAAAGGCCAGGGCTACTTGCTTAGGCCTCATCGTGCCCGTAAATGTTCAGACAAATCATGGTTAAAAACTTTGATTAAACCACTGCAAATGTTGCTGGTGGTTATGGCTCTTGTTAGCGTGTTACTCGCTGTTTTTTGGTGGTTTAATCAAACGAGCGAATCAGTTGGCCCAGCTTTGCCATTAAAAGTAGAAACGGTCACGTTAGTCTCAGGTCAGCAAGTTGATATCATTTTATATTCACCGTCTAAAACCAATAATGAACTCCTTATAGAGCAAAGCCTGCAGTTGATCCAAGGTTTACAATTATGTCCGGTAACAATATGGACGCGCATTTTTTTATCATTATCTCACGACAAGCAAGTGCTCAATATTACCCTTAGAGGAGATCATTATGGTCAGTCTCTTATCCGTAATTTAAAAATTAGCGATTTGCGTCAGCCAAAGCAATTTGTGACACCGCAGTGGTTAGAGCAATTGAACATTTGCAGCACTTCAAGTGGCCAAATTACGCTATCAAGTCGGTCACGAGGAGGTGAGTAAATGACCAGAAAAGGATTATGGGGCATCAATATTGTGGTACTTGTGTGCTTACTTGGCTGCGTAGGAGCAATATACTCACTGACCTCCAAACCGGCTAATTTTATGCTCAGTTGCAGCTCTGAATTATTTAATCATCAAGTAGACAGGGCCGACACGGATCACTATTTACTGGTCGATTTAGTCTCTAAAGATGGCTTAGCCCAAATAAACTATCGCTATTATGATTTAGAGGGTAACTCCGCGGGAACGTTATCGATGACAGGTAAGGTGAATAAGGTGGATACTGAGCGACAAATGTTTGATATTTCAGTGACCACAAAACAAGAGTACGTGGGAGCAAAAGGTCAGGCGACACCAGAGCATTATGAGTATTTATCGTATATCAGTGGCATCAACTTAAACAAAAACGGTATGCACTCACTGAGTGTCCAGGTACTTGAACGTGATGAAACCAAAGATTATGCAGTGGTACTATTTCAACCGAGTAATACCGTGTGTGGATGCCGCCTAGTGCACTAGTCATTCAAGTGCACTAATGATTAAGTGTGCCAAGTCTCTAAGTGTACTAAGTTATTAATTAAATTATGATAAAACAAAATAAAAAGGCCGATGCAATGATTGCACCGGCCTTTTTATTGTTTTAATGGCAACCGTTTTTATGCGTTAACTGAGTGTAACGCGACAGGCTCTGCAGTAACTGCTTGTGGTTGGCGGTGAGTATTAGTTGATACGTTAACTTGCGTTAATTCGCCAACGGGTAAAATAGTACGGCCATATTCAGCGTTAAGCACTTGTGCCATGGCAAAGTAAATGGCACTGGCGCCACAAATAATGCCTTCAAATCCTGCAATGGTGCCGAGTAAGGCATTACCGGTAAAGTCGCGAGCAGCAAGCAAGAAAAACAATACCGTCAGTGAGGCAAACACAAACTGTTTGGCGCGCGGGTAACGTAACGATCCGACAAACATAAAGGCGGTAAATGTGCCCCATAATGTTAAATACCAACCCATAAAGTGTGCCGGACTGGCCGCAATACCCATGTTGGGCATTAAAATAATTCCAACTAAGGTTAACCAAAATAAACCATATGAAGTAAATGCCGTGGTACCAAAAGTATCACCACGCATAAAGCACATCATACCGACAATAACTTGACCAATGCCGCCATAAAAAATACCCATCGCAAGGATCATCGAATCAATTGGAAAATAGCCTGCATTATGAATATTAAGCAGTATGGTGGTCATACCAAAACCCATTAAACCTAATGGTGCTGGATTCGCAAATTTTGTAGACATGGTGTTCCCTTAGTGGAAAGTTCAACAGCTCATTGCAGCCGCTAAAAAGTTAATCTGTAGCCTTATTAGGCAAGGCGCGCATTTTAGAGAAACCCTACAGAGGTAGCAATAACTCGTTATGAGTATTCTTAAAAACGCTCATAAGATAAAAATACATTTAAAATCAAGGCGTTACATATAAACTTGTTGTGGTTGATTTGGTTGGGCAAATTTTGTGTTAATAAGTCTTTAAAATTCAGTTGGATACAAAGCAGCTTAATTGTTGGGTGATGTACCGCTAGTCGTTTTGATTGGTGTGACAATAATCAAAAACAGCACGTTAAGCGCAGCTTAATATGTCATTTTGATTGCAGTAATCAGCTTAAGTTTGTGATGTAAGCGACACAAATACGCTAAGTGTGTGAGTGTGTGCAAAATCAATAATTTATACCAATTAATATAAGGCAGTGAACGACTCTGCTTGTTTTATGCGAAGGTTTTGTGCGATTTGTGTTCTAGTGCACAGACGAGGTTTAAGGTGATAGATAGTCTGTAGTAAGCGTTATTTCTCAACGGAGGCACTATGCAACATAAGTTTATAACAACAGTATTGGGCACATTAAAGCCTAATTTATTGCAATCGTTGGCTCAAGTTAGCCGTGAAATAGGTGCGAGTTGGGAAACCAGTAAAGTCATTAAGCTTGATGGCCAATTTGTGGCGATGATGCGGGTTATGATTGATGCTGATAAAGAAATGGCGTTAAAACAAGCGTTAGAGCAACAGTTTAGCCAACTGACTTTTGTTTATGCAGAATATGCCCATGAGGCTATTCATTTATCTGCAGAGTGCAAGCTCACATTAGATTGTAATGATCGCTCTGGCTTAACCCATGACATGAATGAAATTCTAAATGATCTTGAAATCAGTGTCGATCATCAGGAATGTTACCGTGTTCAGGTTACCAGTTTAGGTAAAACCGTTTACAGTGCTAAATTAACATTAAGATTACCTGAGAACGTCACCGTTGCATTACTGATATCTCAGCTTGAAACCTTAAGTGACAATATCCGTATTGATGTTGCCGAATAACATAAGTGCTGAGTTAGAGTCGTTGATTGGGTATATAAGTAAGTTTGATGGTGTTTAGGTTAGCTAAACACCACTTTGTTTCGGCCGCTGCTTTTGGCTTGATATAATGCTTTATCGGCAAGGTCGATTGCTTGCTCTACACTAATGTCTTGCGAGCCTAGCTCGACGACACCAAAGCTCGCGGTGATATTAATGTGTTGCTCGCCGAACGGGATCGGTGTGTTATTTATCATGGCTCTTAATCGCTCAGCGACATTTTTAGCGTCGTCATAGCAAGTACGACCAATTAAAATAACAAATTCCTCGCCGCCCATTCTGGCCAACAAATCGTCTTTTTTAACATGCTGTTTAATCATTTGGCTAATACTGACCAACACCTCATCACCGCCCGCATGACCATATTGATCGTTAATGGCTTTAAACTTATCGATGTCCCAATAAATCAAACACACATGTTGTGCTTGTTGTTGCAGCTCCAGTATTTGTTGTTTGGCATGCACATAAAACCCCCGCCGATTTAAGCAGTTTGTTAGCGTGTCCGTCATGGCCAGCAGTTTCATTTCTTCTGCTAAATCAGACGCCAGCATATAAATAACAAACACCGACATGCCCACATATGCTGCTGGTAAGGCTGTAAAATTGACTACGGCATACAGTTTTATGAGTTCAACATCCATATTACGCCCTTGTGATAAGGCGATACTGGCTGCAATAAACAAACTTATCGCAAACACAAAGTGCATCACAGAAGCGCCTATTTCAGCCGGGCGTGATTTTTTTCGATGTCTAATGATGACAACACTGGTAATGAGTAGAAATATCACATCAACAAACAAGTACAGTGACATTTGCATGCCAATGAAGGGATCAATATAGGTAAAGTAAAAGGTTAGCGCGATACCCAAGCCTGCCAAACTCAGTAAGGCTGAAATGGGAATAGGCGTTTTAGTGCGTAAACAATGCCCCCAGGTGCCCAGAACGACAGACAGCATCGACAGGGTACAACCAATCATCCAATACAAATTGTGCGATAAAAACAGGCTTTTAAAAAGGGAGTTGGCCCAAAGAATGGTTGAGGCTAAAAAAGATAATGAAAACATCAACGCATACTTTTGTTTCCCCATCGTTTGCCAAGTCATGAAAAAAATAATCGCCAGCAAAATGCTCGAAAAAAATAAAGTGATCAAAATGTACGTAAATGGACTTTCCATATGCCGTCTTCTTATTGAGTTGGTATAGGCTACACACAGCCTAACAAGCGCGAGCGGATTAACGAATTAGCGGTTAAAAATAAGGTGTTAATCAACTGTAGACGGCAATATAGCGCTTAGCCAATGGTGAACGGGAATTAGAAGTTGTGTGGTTAATAAAACAGCAAAAATGATAAATTAGGTTCACGACACTAAGTCAAAAGAGGGTAAGCCTAGGTGGATGTTGTGAGTTGCTTTATTGCTAATGCTGTTAGTGATTCGGTATAAGCATTTATTTTAACGTGTTCCACACTCCAACCTTTCACAAACCGCTGAAAATCAGCCCATGCAACACAATATAACGGCCGCCAAGCGTGCAAAACATCTTGCGGATTAATATGAGGATGAAACTGACTTAGTCCGTGAGTCAATTCGCTAAAGTAATGCTCAAGATAAGCATCAATCATGCTTTCTGGCTCATGGTAATTCAAGACACTGCTAAGCAACATAATGACATCTTTCATGCCGCAGCCCTGGCCAATGTATTGGAAATCGACTGCCGCAGCTCGGTTGTCTTCACTAAAGCAAAAGTTAGCTAACTTTGCATCACCGTGGACCAGAGTTTGAAATGGACATTGGCTTAATACACGGTCAATCATAACCGCAGCTGACTTTAACGGGCCATCAGGTAACGCAGCATATTCATCTGGGCGCGTGTCTAAATGCCAATATGTGCCTATTGGCCAAAGTCCGTTGGGTTTGGCTGACATGTATTGTGCATGGAAATAACCTAACCAGGTTAAACACGCCCGCACAACCGAGGGTGTCACATGAGGATTAACCCGGGTAAACCCAATCGTGTGTAAATCTTGCAGAACTAATAACGTTTCGTGGGTCTGTTGTTCTACATATAAACACTGAGGTAAAGGGCTTAATGGCTGTTGTGAATGTGCGTTGGCATAATGTTGATACCAATTCACTTCAACGAGGTAAGATTGCAATTTTCGTTGGTGTGACAAAGGCGTATTCCAACCTCGCGGGTGCGAACTCGGTTGCGGTAAGCGGATGTATTTTACAATGACAGACGGATAGGATGTCCCACAAACATAAGCTCTGAATAACTGGCCATAACCACCCCAAAGTGGCTGTATGATTTCCACATGGCTGATATGACTTGCACCAATAGCATGACTAATGCGTTGTAAAACATTCTCTGATACTGGTGGGTTTTGCATGTGTAAGCGTGTCTCGGCGTGATTGGCTAAGCCCTCATTGTAACAAACTTCAAATATAGGCTTAACTATTCCTCGATGTTCATTTTATCTGCAATGCCTTTATTTATCTCTCAGTATTAATGCGGATTTATGATGATCTATTGTCTGAACGTAAAAATTTATAATTTTTTTCTAATGTATCTTTTATGCGTAAAAAAAACGGTTGTTCGTGGTGCATGCCGGTGGGCATGCTGATGTTTTAATAAGCAACCTAACACTTGTTTTAAAACACTTTATTAACATCGATTGGTTTTATTTCAGAAACAATTGTTTCATTTATTGTGACGTTAAAGTGACGATGTAATGTCGCGTTTAATGCAAGCTATTGTTTATATTAGGCTTGCGATTTTACGTTCAGTTGTTGAATAGTCAGTAATTTGACGGTATCCTGTGCGCAAAATGTAACAAAGATTTACATGTTGTTACATTATATTAGCAAATCCGCTTAATCGATCCAGGAGTAATCATGGCCACTGCAAGGACAACCATTTTCAAACTGAGCACACTTTCTGCTGCTATTTTATTGACTGCATGTAGCAACTTGTCACAACCAGCCAGTGTATCTGTATACAACGCAGAAGAGTTAGCGCAACGAAACAATGCCTTGCTAGAAAGAGAAAAAGCGGTCGCTAAGCGCGAAGCTCAATCTCAAGATGCTATAGCCGGTAAAACGAGCCCAGAAGGTGAGTTACTTCCGCCTAATGCTAAACCTGGTGAATGTTATGCGCGTGTATGGGTAGAACCTACTTACGAAAATTACACAGAAACCGTCATGGTAAAAGAAGCCAGTGAAAATGTGAGTATTGTGCCAGCACAATATCAACAGGCCACTGAAACCATTGAAGTACAACCTGCTAGCTTTAACATGGTCGCAGTACCTGCAACTTACGATGTTGTGACTGAGCAAAAACTAATACGTGCAGCAGGTTCGCAGTGGTTAGTCGACTTACGTAAGGGCAGTGCCCCTGCAAGTGCTGAATTATTGAAAGCCGCAACAGAGCACGGCATTAATCTTAATAATGCCACGGCTGGAATGTGTTTCCATGAACATTACATGCCTGCACGTTATGAGCAAAAAGGTGAGTCTGTACTGGTTGCGGAAGCGTATGATGTTGTTGAAACCATTCCTGCAGAATTCCGTTGGGTTGAAAAGCGTATTCTAGTTAAAGAAGCCAGTACTCGTATGGAAGAAGTGGCTGCACAATATGAAACGGTTACTGAAGACGTTGTAGACGTACCTGCTCACAATATCTGGAAAAAAGGCGTTGGCCCAATTCAGAAAATTGATGAAGCAACTGGCGAAATCATGTGTTTAGTTGAAGTGCCAGCCACTTATAAAACACTGACAAAACGTGTATTGGTGTCTCCTGCAACATCACGCACAGTCGATATTCCGGAAGAATACGAAACAGTTCGCGTGCAAGAGTTAGTGAGCGAAGCAAGAGAAGTGCGTACACAAGTACCTGCTAAGTATAAAGACGTTCAGGTCACTCAAAAAGTCGCTGATGTTGAGTTTGTTTGGCATGAAGTGCATAACGACGAACACCCAAAAGCAACTCGCACTGGCAACAAGATTTGTTTGACAGAAACGCCAGCTGAATTTGAAACGGTTAGTCGCCGTGTTGTGGTAAGCCCTGCATCAACTCAGCGCGTAGATGTTGCTGCAAAATATGAAACCATGAGTGTGACTAAGTTAGTGTCTGCTGCGAAAGAGATGCGTTCTGAAGTGCCTGCAGAGTTTGAAACAGTGTCACTGAGCCGTATTGATAAAGATGGCTTTATGGAATGGCGTCCAATTTTATGTGAAACCAACATGACGCGTACAACCATTACCGATCTACAACAGGCATTAGCAACAAAAGGCTATAACCCAGGTAAGATTGATGGCGTAGTGGGTGTTGATACCATCAAAGCTGTTAATGCATTCCAAAACGATAATAACTTACCAACCGATAAGTACATCAATATCGAAACGGTAAAAGCATTAGGCGTTAATCTTTAATATAACGTTTAAGGGCTGTCGATCTTTGAGGGTGAAAGTAAACCCATTAAAGATTAATTATCCCCGCTAAAAAAGCCCAGGTGCCAATCTTATTCAGACGGTCACCTGGGCTTTTTGTTGCCTTAATCACTCCACATAAATTGGTTATATGATGCTTGTTTAACGCTGCTGTACATGGTCGGGGGTTATTGATAAAAATATAGTTATATTAACTGTTTGCGTTAATATTCTTTGTGATAGTATTCGCCAGATTTTTTCACTATCATTAAGGAACAATGATGTACAAAATGTCTCTTCTTGCCACAACCTTGTGTGCTGTTTTAGCTGCTCCTGCCTTTGCCAACACCGATACACTCTCATCAACATCAGATAACCGCGGTTTTTATATCGGTGGTGCAGTGAATAAAACAGAACTTGGTTCTGGTGATGCCAGTGGCTCAGCCGATGCGACAGGTTTTGGGATATACGGTGGTTATCAATTTAACGACTGGTTTGGTTTAGAAAGTAACTTTTTTGCCGCTGATGTGGGTGAAGATGGCCTTGATGTGGTCGCTGGTGCACTCACCTTTACTCCCACATTTACTGCGCGTTTCAATGAGACATTTTCGGTTTTTGCTAAAGTGGGTGTGGCATCAATGGCGGTTGTTGTTGATGGTTACTATGATGACTTTACCGCTTCGGGTTTTGGTTTAACTTATGGCATAGGTCTAAACGCAGCAATAACTGAAAACCTTAACCTTCGGTTAAGTTACGATATGAGCAAAGGCGATCTTGATATTGATGAGTATGGCTATGTTGATGATATAGATGCTGAAATTGAGCAATTAGCATTGGGTTTACATTACCAGTTCTAACCATTTATTCGAGCTGTTTATCAAGAAAATTAAGGCTACCAACGGGTAGCCTTAATTGTTTCGTGCTTATAGCGTAGGACGATGTAAATCGAAACGCTGCTCGTCTGAAATACCATAATACGCCGAGGGTCCGCCAGCACGTAACACTGGTTCTGCTAAGGCTGTTTGGTAAATTCCTTCTGCACTGAGTAAGTGCTTTTCAATGTGTACCGCGACCACTTCACCGAGTACCAACCAGGTATCAATTTTATTGCCATTTGCATCAGTGAGCTGAATGCATTGGGTTAATTTACATTCAAAGTTGACTGGGCTTTCGGCGACCCTATCTGCCGCGACAATATTACCGGCTATAGGTGTTAATTCTGCAAATTCAAACTCGTCAGTACCGCGAGTTAATGGCGCCGAGGTTTGGTTCATTTTCGCGGCTAAGCTGCGGGTAGTTAAGTTCCACACAAACTCGCCCGTTTCAACAATATTAGCCACACTGTCTTTCCAGCCTGTACTAGCAAAACCAATGATCGGTGGGTCGTAGTTAAAGCAGTTAAAAAAGCTGTAAGGGGCTAAGTTACGCTGCCCCTGGGCATTACGCGTTGAAATCCAGCCAATAGGGCGTGGGCCAATAATTGCATTTAGTGGATTATGCGGTAGGCCATGGCCTTTACTCGGCTCATAAAAAAATCGATTTTCAGTGCTCATTACATGTCCCTTTTTACGACGGCATCAATGCGGTCCACAATAAACGTAAACCTACTACGATCATTAAACTCAGAATGATCTGCTTAAATTGTTTTTCATTAAATTTATCTTGAATGCGTAGCCCTAGTTTTACCCCAATCCAAGCAATAGGGGCAAGCATGGCTGAAACCAGTAAATTACTCAGATTAATCTGTCCTAGCATGGTGTAGGGGATCAATTTAACTGCATTAATAACTGCAAAAAACATCACGGCGGTACCAAGGTATTGTGTTTTCTCTAGGCGCAGCGGGATTAAATAAGCATTTAATGGTGGCCCTCCGGCATGGGCGACAAAGCTGGTGAACCCAGCAAGCATACCGCATATTCGGCCAATTAGGGCAGACGGTTTACGCTGAGACCACTCACCAAACGTTAATCCATAAATGCCAAAGCCTAACGAAATAACACCTAAAATACCGCGAAGATACTGCTCATTGAGTTGATCAAATAATAAATAAGCCACCACAATACCGACCATGGCCGCAGGTAATAAAATCAATAATTGCTGATTACTTTGTTTATTCCACCACGAGCGGACACTTAACAAATCCATGTAAACCAGTAAGGGGAGCATGACCGCTGCCGCCGCAGCAGGGCTAATGGCGAGAGCCAATAACGGCACAGTTAAACCGCCTGCGCCACCTGCAAAGCCTGATTTAGAGATACCGGTAATGAGTACGGCTGGTATGGCGACAAGCCAAAATATTGGATCGGTTAACATGTTTCTCTCTGTCGATTAACTGAGCTTGTCATTAAATGTTTGAGAGGTTCATAGTGCACTGAGCGAATGGCATTGAGCAAGCAAATTTAAGGATATCAATTCGCGAGGGATAATAAGCGCTAACCATTAAGAATTAGCGGAGCGTAATAGTGCTGGAGATTGTTGCTCTGTGGTGTGGCTAGCGAGTCGTTGAACTAATACATCAAACTCAAGGGGCTTATCAAACAAATACCCTTGTAAGTAATGGATACCCAAGGTGGTGAGTGTGCTTGCTTGTTGTCTGTTTTCAACCCCCTCCGCAACGATGCGATAACCCAATCCATGCGACATCACCATGACGGCTTTGACAATATCAATACCATTAAGGTGAAGGTTAGCAATAAATGAGCGATCAATTTTGACAATGTTTATGTGTAAATTTTGAATGACCGAAAGTGATGAATAACCGGTGCCAAAATCATCAATTGAAATTAAAAAACCGAGCGTTTGAAAGTCGTTAACCATGCCAATTAGCTTATGCTTATCCTGGGAAAATACCGATTCGGTAATTTCAATATGCACATCACTGGGCGACACATTATGCTGACTTACAATGGTATAAACTTGATTAACAAAGTCGGCATCCTCAAATTGTATAACCGACACATTAACAGAGATTTTCAAGGGCTTATATTGCTTATGTAATGCAGACAATTTGCGCATCGACTCGTCTATTACCCAATAACCGATTTCTTTGATGGCGCCATTTTTCTCAGCCAATGGAATAAACACATCGGGTGATACAGTCGCACCTTCAAATTCCCATCTGAGTAGTGCTTCAACTGATGCAATCTCACCAGTATTTGACTTGATAATAGGTTGAAATACTAGCCTTAACTGCCCCGCAGAAACCGCTTGAGCAATCCCTTTACTGAGGTGTATTTCGTGTTTTATTTTTTGCTCTAACTCACCGCTAAACATAACAAAATCGTCAGAACCCCCACTTTTTCGACTGTACATAGACAAGTCCGCTAAACTGATTAAATCGGAGAGTGATTGGCCGTGCTCAGGATATTTGGCTATGCCAATAGAACAGTCCATATTAAGGACATGTTGAGTCGTTACAAAAGGCATGTTGATTTGTCTTTTTAGCCTAATCGCGAGCTCTTCAAAGCGGTAATGTTTGGTTTGGTGCGCCATGATAATGAATTCGTCACCCCCCCAGCGACAGGTAATTTCACCATGTTCGCAAGTCTGTTGTATCCGTTGTGCCACTTCGGTTAATACTTCGTCCCCAACCCGGTGGCCAAAATTATCATTGGCTTGCTTAAAACCGTCTAAATCAAGGAAGAAAATAGCATACTTAACGTCGGATTCGGCTTGTTGGAGCTGTTGATTCGCAGCCTCAACAAAAGCGCGTCGATTTAATAAATGAGTAAGAGGATCTCGTTGGCTTAATTGAATAATCTCTTTGGTTCTTTGTATGACCTTTTGCTCCATACTTTTTAATAATTGATTGTGTTCATTTCGTAGCTTAATAGAATGCGCAGTAAAATTAGCCGCCGTTTTGGCGATAGAAAACATCACAATGGTATAAGCAAGGCCCAAAAAACCCAATATGCGGTGTTCAGGGTTACCGGATATTATCATTTGGATTGAAAAGGGGGCCAGTAACAAAGAGGCGTATATTTGCGATACGAGTTTATTGCCAGAGAGTATTGTCGCTGCGCCACCGGCCATGGCAGAGACGATAACCAGTGCGGAAAATAATTCGTAAATACTCAATATAGAGTAAAAAAACAGGCAATAAAATGCCCAGAAAACCGCCGTTAATATTACACCTGCGCTAAAACGATATAAGTCATGTTGGCATCCGAGTGTGCCTTTATTCGTCCGTACAACCCAAAGGAAAGCGTCGATAGCACGCAGTATCATTAACCCAGATAAACATAACCACCAGAGTAATTTGAGGTGGGCAGCAGATTGATCTTCAAAGCCAAATGCTAATCCTGCAGAGGCAATAATGGTAATACCAATACCAGGAATGGAGCTACGGTATAACAATTTTAGGTGGTCATGCAGGAGCTGTGGGTCTACCAATGTCGTCATGAACACCTTTACCGTCACGATGAATGATTAAGTAATAAGTATACTGCGGATGTTTAAAAAAACTACTCAGGCAGCGTTTTTAACCTAAAAATCAATATTCATGGAGTTGTCTGAGCGTTGAAATATTAAAAAATATTATTAAAATAAGTGAGTTGCACTTTATGTTAAATAAAGCGCAACCATTAACATGTTGTGTTTGCACGGTATCGATTTAATGATAATGCTTCGTCATCAGTGCTGATTTAGACCTAAAATAAAAACTCATATAGGTAACCTGCTAACACAGCCATTGATAAAATCACCACAAGAAAAGTCACGATTAGGGTATTTTTAAAAATAGATTTGAGCAAAATTATTTCAGTTAAACTGGCGCCAGCACTGCCAATAATCAGTGCCATAACCGCACCCAGCCCCATACCTTTTGCCGCTAATGCAGCACTTAACGGAATAACCGCTTCTGCACGGATGTATAGCGGAATACCAATCACTGCCGCCACAGGTATCGCAAATCAATTATCGCTACTAGCTATTGTGCTGACGAGCAAATCCCGCCAGTATGATGCAACACAGTGGGTATAAGTTAAGGACGATGTCACCATGATAACCTTGGATGAATGGCAACAACACGGACGGTTTGAGCAATTTAATGGTCAGCAAATCTTCACTCGTACAGGAGGGAATCCCTCAGCGCCGGCATTATTGCTCATTCATGGTTTTCCCAGCGCCAGTTGGGATTGGGAAGGCATGTGGCAACAACTCACTGAACGATATTATGTGATTACCCTTGATATGCTGGGTTTTGGCTTGTCGGATAAACCTAAAAATAGCGAGTATTTGATTAGCCAACAGGCCGATATTTATCAGGCGCTTTTAGCCAAGTTAGGCGTGAATGAATATCATATTTTAGCCCACGATTATGGCGATACCGTTGCACAAGAGTTATTGGCAAGGCAAGTTGATGGTGGTAGCAATATACACATTAACAGCGTGTGCTTATTAAATGGCGGCTTGTTTCCTGAAACCCACAAACCGGTATTAATTCAAAAGTTATTATTATCGCCCTTGGGATCGTTTGTGGCGAAAAGGATCACCAAGCCAAAATTTGCAGCCAACTTACAGCATATATTTGGTCCATCAACCCCACCAACGCCAGAGGTAGTCGATACGCTTTGGCAATTGTTAACCCATAATGATGGTATCGCAGTGATGCACAAGCTCATCACCTATATGACGCAACGCAAACAACATCGTCAACGTTGGGTGGGTGCTCTGGTGGACAGCCCTGTACCAGTCAAACTGATCGCAGGAGCGCTCGACCCGATCTCGGGTCAACATATGATCGATCGCTATGGTCAATTAATCCCCAATGCGAATGTCACCACCTTACCGACACTCGGTCATTACCCTCAAGTAGAAGATGCCACTGCTATCACTGAGGCATATTTACAGTTTAGAGACAGCATAGAGTAATCTATGATTTTAATATTTAGGGCAGCATTTAATGCCGTTTATTGAGGCTTGCCAACTAGAACATTTGCTCACAAATCAATGCTAGACTGCGTAAGGTGTTGCACGCTAACGTTATGTTTTTGGCGGTGAGTCAGTATTTCAGCGCTTATTGTGACGTCATTTTTTATCGACGTTGTTTTTGACATCACTTATCGCCATCAATCTTTGCTATCAAATACTGCCATTAATAGGTAACGCGAAACATGAAAACAGCCATTGAGTATTACTTTACCAGCCTTTCTCCCTATGCCTATTTAGGTCACCATGCGTTTACAGCCATTGTGGCAGAGCATCACACCTCCATCGACTACAAGCCGATAAAACTCGGTAAACTGTTTGCCGAGCGAGGCGTGTTACCAGTAAAGCAACGCCCGCAAGCCAGGCAAGATTACCGTTTAATCGAGTTAGCACGCTGGTCTAAAAAACGCCAATTACCGCTTAACCTTCATCCGGCTTTTTTCCCGGCAGACCCAAGCTTGGCCGACAGATGCACCATTGTGCTACAACAAATGGGACAAGACCCAAGTGAGTTTGTTGTCAATGTACTGGCGGCATGTTGGGCAAAAGAGCAAAACATTGCCGATGTTGCATTGATTGCACAGATCCTGGCGTCTATGCAGCTTGATGCTGAAAAGGTTATTGAGCAGGCATCATCGAGTGAAATTGAAGCAATATACGAAGCCAATACCACGGCTGCTATTGAAAAAGGTTTGTTGGGTGTGCCGACCTACGTTTATCAAGACGAGCCATTTTGGGGGCAGGATAGACTCGAATTACTTAACGATAAGCTGACCGAGTAAGGCTCATTCGGTGACATCTAACATAAGGTTGCAGTGATCATTTACTGCAACCAATACCAATACCAATACCAATACCAATAATAGTGAAATTTAAAAAGTAACAACCAATAATCATTTGCGGTTTATGTGTCATAATTTGGTTTGGGAGATAATAATGTTACCTATCAATAATCATCAGCTGGTAGCCATTATGGTTGAGTGTTTTTTCATCAACGCTTAATCACAATTCATTATTTCAACTTTGTAATACCGATTAGAACCGCAATAATACCCCCCGCCATTCCCGCCCAGGCTTCAATAGGAGTATCACCACTTATCGCACGGGTAATTTGAGAACTCGCTGCATCATAAATATTGTAACCCCACAACGCTAAAAAAATACCTGCAATAACAAGTGCAATTCCAATAATTTTACTGTTCACTCTAACTCCAGACTTTGATGAGGCGGCACTAATAATGCCACTGTTGATGACGTTCAATAGGCAATGTCGCAATAGATAATGTCGCAATAGATAATGTCGTAATAGATAACGCGAAACTAACGCAACTTATGAGAGCTCTTAATACAAGCTCCCAGACCAATTTCTGAGGTATGAGAGCTTCCATCGAGTTCATTTCTAGTCAAAAGAACAGACATCAGTTAATTTCGTCTAAAAGATTGATTTTTATGTATATTTATGACTTAACGTTATTTCTAATCGATTCAATTCGCTCACGGTTAACGCCAAAGTCTGAGTGACCCACCCGTGAGGCCGATCTTACCTGGATCATGATTTTACCTGACTCAGCGGGTGGAAAGTAAAACTCAACATCGTCAACAAAGCGCATAATCTGCGAGGTAAATTCAACCCGAATATAATTATCTTCAACCACTACAATATTGGCATTCTCTGTTAATTTTAAGGCGTGCAATAAGCCTACTTGAGCTTGTTGAGACGTGCCGCTAAATTCAATCGGTTCAATATAATGCTCTTCATCTGCAGTTGCTTGCTGGCTGTTCACGCAATTAGGTGAATCAGGGCAGGGCATAAATTGGCCATCATTAACTCCCAGAGTTGGCACAGTGCCAGAACAACCCATTAATAGCATCATGCTGAGTGACAGTATGGTTATTTGTTTATACATCATCATTATCCTTTAATTATTTTCACGGTGGCCGTAACTTAATACTCGAGTGATTTCCCACTTATTATCTACTTTACGCCAAATCATTACAAAGTCAGCTTTACCTTCGCATTTGTTGGTTTTATTTTGACAAAATACATGCACGCCTTCTGTTATAGCGCCAAAATCTTTAATCGCGTGGGCATCAAACGTCCCTTCTATCAGTTTGCGAGTAAAATGCCCACAGGCATTATTTTGCGTATTGGCAATCATGCTATCGCGATCCCATGTCACTCCACCATTATCATGATAAAACTCAACATCCTCTGCAAAAAAGCTCGCATGTCTCTCTAGTTCTTCGGGTTGTTGGCATCGATTAAAGGCATCAAACACTGCGGTATCTAATGCTTTCATTTTATCGGTTAGTGTAGCGTCATTTGCCAATATTGGGGCTGAAGCTATTGAGAGTAAGGTTATTAATAACAAACTGACTTTATGCATTGAGTGCCACTCCTTGTGAGCTAATACTGAACAGTAGGCATTTGCTGTTTTACGGTAGTTATATTTTTGTACACTTTCGAATAGCGGTGCTTTTTCAAGATAGTTGTTTGTCCTTATGGTGCCTTTTAAGCTGGCTTTATCCGTAAACATTTTAACTAGTGGTTAAATTTCCCATGCATTAAAAAGTGCAGCACTTGTGCTATCACGATTTTATTTTTCATCATAAACGTGTGAGTCACTGCGATGGGGATATGATCGCTCATGCCATCAAGTAGAGTGCTGGCCACTGAGACTTTGCCATCATTGGGCATTGGCAAAAGACTTGATAACAATAAATTAAAACTGCGAGTGCCGGCAATAATCCCAACATCAAAATTAACCGCACCAAGCATGCGAGGTTGATCATCTAAGCGGGTGCCAAGCTGCATACCCGCAGGGCCATTAATGAATTTGAAACCGGGGAGCGTTTTTAAACGGTCTACGACTTCGCTTCCTTTATTTGGAGGCCCAAGCATCACCACTCGACCCAAATTTTCAATCGTGTGTAAATGCAGATACTGCCTAACTAAAATCCCACCCATTGAATGGGTAACAAAGTGAACTTTACTGCCTTTGGGGCACTGTGCAAGCGCGGCAGTAATGGCATCTTCAGCTAATTTTGCAATATGATATTGGGTCGAGGGGTATGAAAAATTAATAGTGTGATAGCCAGCCGCATTTAAGGCCAAGGCTAAAGTCGTCATCGAACGATGCGTTCTTGCTAAACCGTGCAGTAAAATAACATATTCATCCTTCGGTGAAGGTGATGTATCAATAACAGCCAACGCATTCTCCCTTTGCCATTTTATCGTTTATACCATGTTTTGAGGGTATTCGCGTGGCAGTTATGCATGATTGAAATGTGCCATTTTTATCATGGATACTTAACATCTTCCACTGCACGCCGTTTAAAATAAAAGTGAACGGTATCTTCATTATTGATTCATCTTTTTGAAGGAATCATATTCATAGCCACACGTTTAACAACCTACAAATAAAGCGAACTATTAGTTATGTGTTTTTATGATTTAAAACCTTCGGTTTTCATCTGCCAAGATGGCCTCGTTTTCTGGATACGATATTTTGCATTATGAATAAAAAAGCATTCATTAGGCCTTAATATTGCCCATCATTGGAATTGAATTCCAACTATATTTTGATTGTTTTTACTTGTTTATATTCAACATCAAAATGCAATATTTACTGATTTATCAAAAGAAATCGTAAGTTAAGCCGATAAGTATTTTTAGGATTAATGAAAGCAAGTCTGAATAGAGTTCACAATTCAGCGTTTATTTAACCATTAATATTAACTAAATTAGGCGAAGCCATGATAAAATTATTGAACTATGGACTGTTTTATTAAATGAAAATGTAGGGAATATCATCGGTTTACAACTCTTTGAATAAAAGGGTAAAGAGAGCGTTTAGTGGCTAAAACTTCGATTACACCAACAAGTCCCAACGAGATTTCACATTGGTTAGATTGGCAATGTAGCATGATCTCAGGTGTTCAATGTGGAGGGATTTATCTCACTTCGCATTCCGTTGAAGATGTGCTTCAAAATATCGCCATTTGGCCTCAGTCTAATCCCCTATCCTCAACGCTTCAGGTTATTGCTACTAGTACCATTAAAAGTGGTGTCGGTGGTGTGAATAAAGCTGTTACGCAAGAATCACATCCCATTGATTATGTTACTCAACCATTAATCCGCCAAGGGAAAGTCGTCGGAGTGGTGGTATTGGCGCTCGACGTGCGTTCGGAGCAACAATGCCAAGCCGTACTGCAATTATTGCAGTGGGGTACTGTATTTCTGGAAAAATTACTCAAACAGGCTAATGAACAACATAGTGATGATGCTGCCATAGCGCTTAATGCCGTTGCATTGCTTACCGTGAAAGAACCTTTAGCTGTTATGGGTTACCATTTTTGTAATTTCCTTGCAGATCATTTCAATTGCACCAGAGTACAACTCGGACTGAGTAAAGGCTTACAGGTGCAAATATTAAGTGTGTCACATCAACTTCATTTTGACCGTCGTATTGAGCGTATAAGACTGGTTGAGTTTGCAATGGAGGAATGCATTGAGCAAAACCAAAATATTATTATTCCTGCGCCACTAACTGAAACCTCAGCCGTTATTCAGACACACACTCAACATTTACTCAATGATGATAATGAGGCTGTTTGTTCTATTATTTTACACGATGGCGAAATGCAAATTGGTGTTTTAACTTTGGTGTCTAATCGAAGCGATGGTTTTGATAATGATACGATAAAACACTTAATGACGATTGCCAATCATGCCGCTCCAGTTATTGGTTTAAATATTAATAATGCTTTGCCGGTTTTGGCAAGAATACAAAAAAGTATGAAAGGGCAGATCCATCGACTTATTGGTCCAGGGTATGTCCGTAGCAAAATGTTCGCGCTTGCTAGCATTATAGCGGTGGGATTATTAACGTTAGTACAAACGGACCACATTATTACTGCACAAGCTTCAGTCGAAGGAAAAATGCAGCAAGCTATTGTCGCACCTTTTAGCAGTTACCTTGCTACAACTCATGCTAGAGCTGGCGACCTGGTTGAAAAAGACCAAATCCTTGCGACGTTAGATGATCGAGATTTGCAGCTTGAATATGATAAATGGTCTAGTGAACGAGACAAGCAAGCTAAAGAATATCATCAGGCATTAGCCCTGCGTGATCGCGCTCAAATCAGTATTCTACTGGCGAGCATTGCACAAACAGATGCCCAGTTGAACAGTGTCGAAGAGAAATTACAACATACTCAATTACGGTCGCCGTTTAGTGGTTTATTGGTGAGTGGAGATTGGAGCCAAGCATTGGGTACGCCTATTGAGCGAGGTCAGTTATTGTTTGAGGTCATACCCGCTAAAAATTATCGTGTTACGCTGCAAGTTGATGAGCATGATGTTGCAAATTTGACTTCGGGACAGCGGGCTAATTTACGACTAACCGGACTGTCGGAACAATCGATCCAATTAAGTATTTCACAGATTTTTCCTATCGCATTAGTGGCACAAGGAAGTAATAATTTCCGTGTAGAGTCTGACATCATTGATCCTCCCAAAGGTTTACGTCCTGGTATGCAAGGTACCGCCAAGATTGTTGTGGGGCGTGGAAGCCTATTAAGCGTCTGGAGTGACTCCCTGTTATCTCGATTACGCCTTTGGGCTTGGTCTTTGGGGATATAATCGATGACTAAAGAGCGTAGCCCCTCATCAATGTGGCAGTATGTCGCAGAATTGCGTCCATATTTACGTAAACACGTACAAATATTGGTGCAAGATTATCGCGGTGAGCGCTGGTATCTTTTACACGACGAATCCAGTGGTAAATTTACCCGTTTTAATGCTACCGCTTATGAAGTGATAGGGCGTTTAAATGGTGATTTCTCAATGCAAGAAATCCTCTATCTCGTCAATAAAGTGCGTCCTTCTGATGAACAACTTGAAACCGACGACATCATTAATATTCTGGCACAATTGCAACGTGCAGAAGTGCTACGCGATGGTCTCCCTGCCGGTAAGCAAGATGTGCTAAACCGATACACTCAATCACAGCAAACAAAACGTTCAGCGTTGGGGAATCCGCTCGCTATTCGTATTCCGTTGTTTGACCCTGATCGTTTTCTTAACTATTTAACGCCATTGGCAAGAGTGATTTTTTCTGCGGCAGGCTTTTGGGTTTGGCTATTTACTCTCGCGACAGCAATGATTTTAGCCGTGTTAAATACGCAAGATATTGTGGCTGCGGTGGGCGCTAAAACACTGAGTAGTTCTGAATTACTAGCGTTTTGGTTGATTTACCCCATTATCAAAATTTTGCATGAGCTTGGCCATGGTATGGCTGTCAAAGCCGGTGGTGGTGAATCCCATGAAACCGGCATTACCTTGCTGTTATTTATGCCCGTTCCTTATATTGATGCGTCAGCGTCCTGGGCATTTAGAGATAAACGGCGCAGAGCCCTCGTTGGCGCTGCCGGAATATTAGTCGAGCTCTTTTTGGCCTCTCTAGGCCTATTTGTGTGGTTGCTGAGTGAGCCTGGCATTGTTCACGAAATCGCGTTCAATACCATGTTGATTAGCGGTGTCTCAACCTTGCTATTTAATGGTAATCCCTTATTGCGCTATGACGGCTACTATGTGTTATCGGATTTGATTGAAATACCTAATTTAGCCTCACGGGCTCATCAATTTTATTTATACCTTATGCAAAAATATGCGCTTGGTATGAAAGGCCTGCGTTCACCAATAACGGCAGATGGAGAATCAGCCTGGTTCTTATTTTATGGTTTAGCATCGCCGCTGTATCGGTTGTTAGTGTTGATTGGTATTGCGATGTATTTGCCCAGTGAATTTTTTGTGATTGGTATCATTTTGGCGAGTTGGGCGATATTTAAGCAAATACTCAAGCCGTTATTACAGACATTATATTTCCTTTTTACGAGCCCGCGTCTTGAGGCGCGGCGTGTGCGCGCGCTATCGACTCTTGGTTTTGTGATGATTATTTGTGCTGGCTTACTGCAGATACCCGTAGCGCTCACAACACAAGCGCAAGGGGTTGTGTGGTTTGATGATAATGGACAAATTTTTAGTCCTTCGAATAGTTTTGTGCAAGATGTGCTAATTGCCTCGGGGAGTGAGGTCCGCACGGGTGATTTGCTTATACGATTAGAGGACAAACAACTGCTTACTGAGCGGACTATCTTGGAAGCTCGATTACGCGAGTTACACACCAAACGACTTTTAGAACGTAATAATAGTCGGGTGCGTGGCGCAATGGTTGCAGACGATATTAACGCCGTGACAGCAGAATTAAATAAACTCAATGAGCAATTAGACGCGTTGCTGATTATCAGTCCGGTTAATGGACGCTTTATTTTGCATGACCCACATCAGTTACGAGGTGAGTTTGTGCATCAGGGAGCCATTTTAGGTTATGTGATTCAAGAGCAACAGCCCATTTTACGGGCGGTTGTAAAGCAAGAGTATGCTGACTTATTGAATTCACGGCCCGGTTTGATTGAGGTGATTCTGCCCGGTCAATTAGATACACCTATCCAAGGAACACTCATACGCCAAGTGCCTGCTGGCAGCTCAACCTTACCGAGTATTGCACTTGGTGCACTCGGCGGTGGCGAGATCAGTGTCGATATGCGTGATGAAACCGGATTAACCGCGACAGAAAATGTTTTTCAGTTAGACATTGCGCTCCCTAAGGGAACAAAAGTGACAGGGATTGGCGGTAGAGCTTATGTGCGCTTTAACCATGGTTCAGAGTCTTTGTGGGGGCAGTGGATGAGAAGCCTACAGCACTTATTTTTAAGGCATTTGCTCCCGTTAACTGCATAGGACGAATTCGTGTGGTTTCGTTAATGCGTAAAGTAATTAAATATATTTAATATCATAAAGATAGTTGGTTTTTACTCTAATGTTAACCATGTCAATATTGACAGTTTGTCTGAGTAAATTACAACAAAATACCATATACAGATGCGAGAAAAAGCTATGGGTCGTTTTAGACTACAACGAGAATTTTTAGTACTGCTTTTGCCACTAACATTGTTATCGGCATTTGCATCGGCGGCCATTGAGCCGCCACCCAATGAGTTAGAGTCTCTTGATTGCGTGATTGACCCCAGCGTTGTTGCTGATTTAGGCAGTCATGTACCAGGGGTTTTGCAATCGGTTGAAGTGGATCGTGGTGACTTTGTTAATGCGGGTGACGTGATTGCGATACTTGAATCAAGTGTTGATCAGGCGTCGCTCGAGCTTGCACGAACACGCGTTTCGTTGACGGCGGAGATAGAATTACGCCGTATTAATGCTGCTTTTGGTGAACGGCAAAGTAAACGTATTGCTGATCTCTATAATCGCTCAATGATATCGAGCAAAGAGATGGATCAAACAGAAACAGAAACTCGATTAACTCAACTGCAACTTGATCAGGCGCTAGATAATCGCAAACTCGCAGAGCTTGAATACGCTCGGGCTAAGGAAGTGGTCGATCGCCATACCATTCGCAGCCCTATTACGGGGTTTGTCATGGAACGCTTTAAAACATTAGGTGAGTATGTTGACGACCAACCTATCGTTAGGGTTGCACAACTTTCTCCATTAAACGTTGAAGTCATCATCCCGGTAGAGCTATTGGGTAAAGTGAATAAAGACATGATAGCTGACGTCTGGGCAGATGCTATTGGGCAAAAGTGGCAAGCAAAAGTGAATCGTATCGATCGTGTTGCCGATGTGGCGAGTGGTACCTATGGGGTGCGTCTCACTTTAGATAATCCAGATTATCAAATACCCGCAGGGCTTCGTTGTAAAGTCAGCTTTATTCAGGATCACAATGGTGATGAAGCACAAACTGTTAACGCGACTCAACCAACCATGCATCCTAGCGATCATCAATTGATTTCTGATAATGCTGTTACCGAAAATGATCATACCGTAGTCAACAGTAATTAAGTCGACTAGATAAGATTTTAATCGTTTTACCACAGTAACAAAGCGCTCCCATCGAGCGCTAATTACTCAATGATAGTGCAACTAAGTTTTATTCAGCAGCGACGAGCGTTTTTATTTATTCGTTCGGACAGGGGCTTTACTTGTTATGACATCATCTATACATCGAAATAAGCGTAAGTCTGGGTTCCCTATCATTGAAGGGCTTGAGCCGCGTATTTTGCTGTCAGCGGATTTACCTGGGTTAGACATCTCTGGTAGTGACCTAGATTTACCGGATGAAGTCACAACGGAAGCTATTTTACGCGACGCCCATGCTGAGTTTGAAAACTTAGATGCACAAGCGATTGAGCAAAGTGCTGTATCTGGTGAGCCCCATCAAGATGATAATGTCGATGCATTGGTTGAGCCCACGGCGCAAGCAAATGATATTCGCCACGAGCTTGTTATTATCGATGCGGCCGTAGAAGACTATTCAACGTTAGTTGAGAGCTTGCAATCGCAAGCGGATGAAAATACCACCATTGAGGTCATCATTCTAGACTCAAACCGTAATGGTATTGAGCAAATCAGTGAA
Organism: Shewanella sp. MF05913; assembly: GCF_059758095.1. Classification (NCBI taxonomy): domain Bacteria; kingdom Pseudomonadati; phylum Pseudomonadota; class Gammaproteobacteria; order Alteromonadales; family Shewanellaceae; genus Shewanella; species Shewanella sp. MF05913. The sequence continues at coordinate 183,940 of NZ_JCAYNT010000005.1, read as the reverse complement.
ATCCTCGCAGACCAACAAAACCTAGATGCTGTGCACCTTATTTCCCATGGGTCATCAGGTTCAGTGCAGGTTGGTAACAGCCAATTAAGCCAAAGCGAATTAACTCAACACTCACAGACAATAAGCCAGTGGGGGAATGCATTTTCAGCCGAGGGTGATTGGCTTATCTACGGCTGTGACCTCGCCGCCGATGAGCAGGGTATCGCGTTTATTGATACGCTATCACAATTAACCGATGCCGATGTGGCCGCATCTGATGATGTAACTGGACACTCTGACCTTGGTGGTGATTGGGATCTTGAATATCAGTCGGGAACAATAGAAACCGATGTGGTTATTGATGCCGACACTCAGCAAGAGTGGGGCTATTTATTAGCTGATATTGCTAACTTACTCGATGGTGATGAAGACTCGACTACTGATCCATTAAATGCTGACATGCTCAGTGAATATAGTGCGAGCGCCTCTATCACTGCGGTTAATGGCACCGTGCTTAGCGGAGCAGCACAAAGCATCACGGTCACCAATGGTACGGTCAACATAGATGCAGACGGTAATATCACCTTTAGTGCAGATGCTAACTATAACGGTGCGGTAAGTTTTGACTACACCATTAATGACGGCGGTACTGAGACAACAGACAATGCTAGCGGGACGATTGCGGCGGTTAATGATGCGCCTGTGCTTAGCTATACTACCTACCTATCTGATATTTCTGAAGATCCAACCACCAATACGGGTGATAAAGTCTCCGATATTATTGCCCGTGGTGGTGACGGTTTCTTCACTGATGTTGATGCGGATGCGCTCCAAGGAATAGCCATTTATGGCCTCCCTGATACTAATGGATATTGGGAGTTTGATACTGGCTCTGGCTGGCAAAGAGTTGATTCAATATCTACAGAAACAATATCTCTATCCAATTCACTTTTATTGCGTAGTGAAGATAGTTTGCGCTTCGTTCCGAACTTAGATTGGAATGGTCAAGTGTTTATTGGTTTTGCAGGGTGGGATCAGACGTCTGGTACATTTGGTTTACAAGGCACCACTGTTGATGCTTCTTCTTTTGGCGGCGCCACAGCATTTAGTGCAACAGGTACCGGTCCTTCAATCACAGTTACAGCCGTCAATGATGCGCCAAGCATCAACTATGATCCCCCCATTAACGTAGCAGAAAATACTGTTAAGGTTACCACTGTCACTAGTACTGACGTTGATGGGGATACTGTTAGTTATGCCATTACTGGTGGTGCAGATGCGTCATTATTCAGCATCGATAGTGCAACAGGAAAGTTAATCTTTAACTCGGCACCTGATTTTGAGGCGCCTATTGATACCGATGCAGATAACATTTATAACGTTCAGATTACTGTCACAGACAGTAATAATGCGACAGATGTTCAAGATCTGGCGGTGACAGTCACCAACCTAAATCTTGAGGCCAGTGATGATGCTTTTACTGTTTCGGCAGGCGTCCCGGTCACCATCAATCCGCTCAGTAATGATATCGATGTAGACGGCGACAGCTTAACGCTTACTCACATCATCGATATTGAAGATAGTAATAAGTCATATGCTCTCATTACAGGGACACCCATAACCTTAGCATCCGGTACAGTGATTGAACTGCGCGCCGATGGTCGTCTCAAGGTTACCGTCAGCAGTGCTGGAAATGATAGTTTTGCTTATGTGGTCTCAGACGGCAATGGTAACAGCGATACCGGCACTGTCGATCTCAGCGTAGGTGATGATCAGACTGCTGCAGAAGCTAGTGGCTTTGTGACCACTTGGCAAACGACTGCTGCAAATGAAAAGATAACCATTCCAATTGGCAAGGGTGATACCAACTTTACCGTTTATTGGGGAGATGGTACATCATCTGCCTATACCGCTGGACAAGTAGTTAGCCACACCTATGCTGTTGCAGGCGCCCATAAAGTTGCCATTGTTGGTGACTTCCCCGGCATAAACTTCAACGGTAGCGGCGATGCCGACAAACTATTAACCATTGAGCAATGGGGCAATATCGCTTGGCAGGATTTGGATGATGCCTTTGAAGGTGCGGATAATCTTGTTATTAATGCCACCGATGCGCCTGACTTATCTGCAATAACCGATCTTTCTGAGATGTTTAGAGACGCAACTAAGATTACTAATGAAGGCACAAAATCAAACATTTGGAATTGGGATACGTCAAGTGTCACTGACATGAGTTTCATGTTTAACGGTGCTAAAATTTTTAATCAAAATATCGGCAATTGGGATACATCCAATGTCACCACCATGCAAAGCATGTTCTCAGGCGCCAAGAAGTTCGATGCAAATATTGGGTCTTGGAATACTTCAAACGTCATCACCATGCAAAGTATGTTTAAGGATGCCTCTTCGTTCAATCAGAATATCGGCAACTGGGATACTTCAAATGTCAAAAATATGTGGAATATGTTCCAAAATGCTTCAGCGTTCGACCAGGATATTAGTACAAAGAAAGACATAGACGGTAATAACATTTCATGGGTTACCTCAAATGTAAATACAATGGTAAACATGTTTTATGGTGCCACAATTTTCAATCAAAACATTGGTAACTGGGATACGACAAACGTTACCAGCATGAGTAATATGTTTAACGGGGCTGCCAAGTTTAATCAAGATATCAGTCTATGGAATACCTCGTTCGTTACCGATACATCCGGTATGTTCAGCGGTGCTAGTTCGTTCAATACTAATCTCAATAATTGGGATACTTCGAATGTCGAAAAAATGAATTCGATGTTCAGTGGCGCAACAAATTTTAACCAGAGTCTGAGCGACTGGAAAACCGGCAATGTCACTAACATGAGTTTCATGTTTAACGGTGCGACTTTGTTTAATGGCAACATAGGTACATGGGATACTTCAATCGTCACTACCATGCAAAGTATGTTCTCAGGCGCAACTAAGTTCGATGCAAATATTGGTAACTGGATTACGACGAGCGTTACCAACATGCAAAGTATGTTTAAAAACGCATCGTCTTTTAATCAATATATTGGTGATTGGAATACAGGCAATGTCTCTATTATGTGGAATATGTTCCAAGATTCATCATCCTTTAATCAGAATATTGGTGATTGGAATACGAGTAACGTTACAACCATGCTGAACATGTTTTACAATGCTAGCAATTTTAATCAAGACATTGGTGGTTGGAATACCAGTAACGTTACAACCATGGAAAGCATGTTTTTGAATGCTAGTGCTTTCAATAAATATATTGGTTCTTGGAATACTAGCAACGTTACAACCATGCTGAACATGTTTTACAATGCTAGCAATTTTAATCAAGACATTGGTGATTGGAATACCGGCAATGTTACAACCATGCAAAACATGTTTTACAATGCGATCAAGTTTAATCAAGACATTGGCGATTGGAACACCGCTAAAGTCACCAACATGAGTTTTATGTTCCGTAATGCCAGTGATTTTAATCAAGATCTCATTTTTAATTCAGATACCAACGCATGGAATACCTCTAAAGTTACTAACATGTCATTGATGTTTCAAGACGCTTCATCCTTTAACGGTAAGATTGGCTCATGGGATACGTCAAGTGCCACTAACATGCAAAGTATGTTTTTGAATGCGAGCGATTTTAATCAAGATATTGGTGAATGGAATACGTCAAAAGTCACTAACATGAGTAGTATGTTCAAAGGGGATAGTGACGCAAATCCAAATGTTTTTAATCAAGATATTGGACGCTGGGATACGTCAAGTGTGACTACCATGCAACATATGTTTAATAGAGCAGATGCTTTTAATCAAAATATTGGCGCATGGAATACGGCAAATGTCACGACCATGGAAGCGATGTTTTTCGGTGCAAAGGCTTTTAACCAAGATATTGGTGGCTGGAATACTGGCAATGTCACCAGTATGCTGAACATGTTTTACAACGCTACCTCGTTTAATCAAGATGTTGGCAATTGGAACACCGCTAAAGTCACCAACATGGGCTTTGTGTTTTACAACGCGTCTTCATTTGACCAAAGTCTTGGTAATTGGAATGTAACAAGTGCTACCAATATGGCAAGCATGCTAAGAAATAGTAATTTGTCCATTAGCAACTATGACAGCACGCTTACAGGTTGGGCTACACAAAATGTTAAATCTGGTATCTCGCTTGGCGCCGATGGGCTTCACTATAGCGATGTTAGCGCTGTTGATTCGTTAAAAGCGAAAGGATGGACCATTAATGATGCTGGCAGCGACAGTGTTGTCACTGTTGAATTCACATCAGCCACGTACACTGCAAATGAAGGTGATGGATCGATAGTCATCAGCTATACGGTCACCTCTGACGTGGTCAGTACTACGGATAAAACGTTTACCTTTACCATCAATGGCGGTACAGCCACCTCTGGCGTTGATTATACCTTTGCTTCCCATATTACGATTACTATTGCCAAAGGTGATTACACTGGTTCAGTTGTTCAAACGCAGACCATCACCATTCCCCTTAACGATGATACGACCGCTGAAGATGATGAAACTATTAACTTAGCGCTTGCAGCCGCCACCGGTGAGCAAAATGTCGAATTTGGTAGTCAAACGACAGCTGTTGCAACTATTCGAAACGATGATAACCATGCCCCGGCGATTACATCTAATGCCTCCGTCAGCGTAGAAGAAAATAGTATATTGGTGACCACAGTTACCAGCTCTGACGTTGAAGATGATGTTGTTAGGTATTCGATTACCGGTGGCGCAGATGCGTTATTATTCAGCATCGATAGTGTAACGGGTGAATTAACCTTTAAGTCGGCACCTGATTTCGAGACTCCTACTGATATCGGTGCAGACAACATTTATAACGTTCAGATTACTGCGACTGACAGCAATAATGCGACAGATGTTCAAGAGTTGGTTGTTAATGTCACCAATCTGAATGTCGAAGCTATTGATGATGATTTGCATATTTCGGCAGGTGTCCCGGTGACCATCGATCTGCTCAGTAATGACATCGATGATGATGGTGACACCTTAACGCTTACTCAAATCATCGATACTGCAAATAACAATACAGTATATGATCTTACTTTAGGGACACCAATTACATTAGCGTCCGGTACGGTGATTGAACTGCGTGCCGATGGTCGCTTGCAGATCACTGCTGGTAGTGCGACCAGTAATACTAATCAATTCTTTGATTATGCTATCTCAGATAGCAACGGCCATAGTGACACAGGAAGTATCTCCTTAGAAATTGGTAGTGGTGAGGGTTTTGTTACTACCTGGCAAACGGATAATGCAGGCACATCTGCAGATAACCAAATTAGTATTCCAATTGGAACCAATGGCACTGGCGTTGTTAATTTTACTGTTTATTGGGGAGATGGCACATCCTCAATCCACACATCTGGTCCAGCAAAACACGAATATGCTATAGCAGGTGAGTATACTGTTTCTATTGTCGGCGACTTCCCCGGCATCAACTTCGACGGTGGCGGTGATGGTGACAAGCTATTAACTATCGAGCAATGGGGCAATATCGCTTGGCAGGATTTAGACGATGCCTTCGATGGTGCAAACAACTTAGTTATCAATGCGACAGATACGCCTAACCTATCTGCAATTACCGATCTTTCAGAGATGTTTAAGGGCGCCACCAGTATTAATACCAATCTCAGCGGGTGGGTTACATCCAGTGTAACCGACATGTCTGGTATGTTTAATGGTGCCACTGCTTTCAATCAGGATATTAGTGGTTGGGATACCTCAAATGTTGAGACAATGTACCAAATGTTTAATAGCGCAAAGGCTTTTAATCAAGATATTGGTGGTTGGGATACTTCCAATGTCAAGAGTATGGCCCGTATGTTTTACGGAGCGAGCGAGTTTAACCAAGATATAAGTTTATGGAAAACTCATAACGTGGAAAGTATGGCTTACATGTTTGACAGCGCGGGATCGTTTAATGCCGATATTGGATCATGGGATACATCTAAAGTCACTTCAATGAAAAACATGTTCAGTAGTACTGCTTCATTTAACCAAGATATTGGGAAATGGAACACATCTAGTGTTAAGGACATGGAAAGCATGTTTAGTGGTGCCACAGCTTTTAATCAAGATATTAGTGCATGGAATACATCTAGTGTGACCAAGATGCAAAGCATGTTTAGTGGTGCTACAGCTTTTAATCAAGATATTAGTGCATGGAATACATCTAATGTTACCAATATGAAAAGCATGTTTTCCGGTGCCTCTTTATTTAATCAAAATATCAATACTGCAATTAATCCAGATACTAATAAAACATCATGGGACACATCAAAAGTTACCGACATGGGTAGTATGTTTTCTGGTGCGACTGCTTTCAACCAGGACATTAGTGACTGGAATACCTCACGTGTCACCACAATGTACCAAATGTTTAGTAAGGCAGAGGTTTTTAATCAGGATATTGGTGGTTGGAATACTTCCAGTGTCAATAATATGGCCAGAATGTTCGAAAATGCCACTTCATTTGATCAAAATATCGGTAGTTGGGATATATCCAAGGTTAGTAACATGTCATACATGCTGGATAATAGTAATCTATCTATTAGCAATTATGATGCGACGCTCATTAATTGGTCAAAACAAACTGTGCAGGCTAACGTAACGTTTGGGGCTAAGGGACTTCACTACAGCGATGCTGTAGACAGGCAATTGTTAGTCGATAAAGGCTGGGTAATTACAGATGCTGGCAGTGACAGTGTTGTCACTATTGAATTCACATCAGCCACGTACACTGCAAATGAAGGTGATGGGTCGATAGTCATCAGCTATACGGTCACCTCTGACGTGGTCAGTACTACGGATAAAACGTTTACCTTTACCATCAATGGCGGTACAGCCACGTCTGGCGATGATTATACCTTTGCATTCCCTATCACGATTACTATTAAAGCAGGTGATTACACTGGTTCAGTTGTTCAAACGCAGACCATTACCCTTAACGATGACGAGATCCCTGAAGATGATAAAACTATCCTATTCGCTTTTGAAAGGGTAGCGGGTGAACAAAATATCAAATTTGGTACTCAAGACAGTGCTGTAGCAACTATCTTGAATGATGACAACCATGCGCCAGTAATAGAACAGGATAGTGGAATTACCCTAACCACTCTCAGCGAAGATATGGGCGCAGACAACATCAATGGCAACTTGATTTCTGAGATACTCGCAAGTTCAAATACGGACGCTGATTCTATTAGTGATGCAGATAGCGGAGCCTTAGAAGGTATCGCGATTCGTGGTCTATCAAGCGACAATGGTTATTGGCAATACGATATCGGTGACGGTTGGGTAACAATAGACTCCGTGTCTGCAAGTGAATCACTTTTACTGGGTGCAGATGACAGAATACGTTTTGTACCCGACTCTGATTGGAACGGTACAGAGTTTTTAACTTACGTTGCCTGGGATCAAACATCAGGTGTACATGGCGAAAAAGCTAATACTTTTAATTCAGCAGATGATCGTGGTGGAACTACTGCATTTAGTAAAGGGCTGGTGGTTGCCAGTTTAACCGTCACAAGAGTCAATGACACTCCTACTATTGAAATAACGGCTAATGACTTTACTGAAGATGCTGGGGGCTTAACTGCGGGGGTCAGCATTGCGGGTAGTTACACCACCGATGATCACGGTGATGGCGACCAATTAACGGTAACCTTTAATACGGCGAGCACTCATTACACTTTAGATACAGTAAACGGTAATATACTGCTGACACAAGCGGGTATAGATATCATCAACGCGGGTGGCACGCTCGACGCAATTGATCTGAAAGTCACCGATAATAACGCGACGCCATTATCTAGTACTGCTTTAGCTACACCAATCGTTACTGAGGTCAACGATGTTGAAACCTTAACGCTAACTAACGGCACTGCCACAGAGCACAACACCGTAGCGGGCACAGTGATGGGTACGTTCACCTTAACGGATGAAGAAGGCGGCTTAACGGTCAACTTCACCTCTGGAACAAATACGTTAGGCCACTATGAATTAGTCGGCAACGAAGTGCGCTTAACTGCCGCCGGTGTCGCGTATCTTAATGCGGGCAATACCTTAGCGAGTATCAGCTTAACTACCAGTGATGGCGTAAGTGCAACCAATACGGTGAGTACTACCTTAGTCAATGATGTTGAAACGTTAACGCTAACCAATGGCAGCGCGACTGAACACAGCACCGTTGCTGGCACAGTGATGGGCACGTTCACTTTGACCGATGAAGAAGGCGGGTTAACCGTTGATTTCACTGCTGGCACTAACAGTGACGGTCACTATGAATTAGTCGGCAACGAAGTTCGATTAACCGCGGCGGGTGTCGCGTATCTTAATGCCGGTAACGTTTTAGCGAGTATCAGCCTCATCACAAGTGATAATGTCACAGCAACTAATACCGTCGAGACGACTTTAGTTAATGACACTGAAACCTTAACGCTCACTAATGGCAGCGCGACAGAACACAGCACAGTCGCTGGCAGTGTAATGGGTACGTTTACCCTGACTGATGAAGAAGGCGGGTTAACGGTCAACTTCACCTCTGGAACAAATACGTTAGGCCACTATGAATTAGTCGGCAACGAAGTTCGCTTAACCGCCGCCGGTGTCGCGTATTTGAATGCCGGTAACACTTTAGCCAGTATCAGCCTCACTACCAGTGATGGCGTGAGTGCAACCAATACGGTTAGCACCACGCTAATCAATGACACTGAAACCTTAATACTCACCAATGGCAGCGCAACCGAGCACAGCACGGTTGCCGGTACCGTTATGGGTACGTTTACCCTGACCGATGAAGAAGGCGGCTTAAGCGTCGATTTCACCGCAGGCACTAACAGTGACGGCCATTATGAAATCGTTGGCAACGAAGTGCGATTAACTGCCGCCGATGTCGCATATTTGAATGCCGGCAATACTTTAGCGAGTATCAGCTTAACTACCAGTGATGGCGTGAGTGCAACCAACACGGTTAGCACCACCCTAGTCAATGACACAGAAACCTTAACACTCACTAACGGCAGCGCCACCGAGCACAGCACGGTTGCGGGCACAGTGATGGGTACATTTACCTTGACCGACGAAGAAGGTGGCTTAACGGTCGGCTTCACCTCTGGCACTAACAGCGACGGCCACTATGAAATCGTCGGAAGCGAAGTGCGCTTAACCGCAGCTGGTGTCGCGTATTTGAATGCCGGCAATACTTTAGCGAGTATCAGCTTAACTACCAGTGATAATGTCACAGCAACTAATACCGTTAGCACCACCTTAGTTAATGATGTTGAAACGTTAACGCTCACCGACGGCGCGGCCACAGAGCACAGCACCGTTGCAGGCACCGTGATGGGCACGTTTACCCTGACCGATGAAGAAGGTGGTTTAACCGTAGACTTTACCGCTGGCAGCAACAGCGACAGCCATTATGAAATCGTTGGCAACGAGGTGCGTTTAACCGCAGCTGGTGTCGCGTATTTGAATGCCGGCAATACTTTAGCCAGTATCAGCCTGACTACCAGTGATAATGTCACAGCGACCAACACCGTCGAGACGACTTTAGTTAATGACACTGAAACCTTAACACTCACCAATGGCAGCGCCACAGAGCACAGCACCGTTGCTGGCACCGTCATGGGCACGTTTACCCTGACTGATGAAGAAGGTGGCTTAACGGTCAACTTCACCTCTGGCACTAACAGCGACGGCCACTATGAATTAGTCGGCAACGAGGTGCGCTTAACCGCCGCCGGTGTCGCGTATTTGAATGCCGGTAATACTTTAGCGAGTATCAGCCTGACTACCAGTGATGGCGTGAGTGCAACCAATACCGTCGAGACGACTTTAGTTAATGACACTGAAACCTTAATACTTACCAATGGCAGCGCGACAGAACACAGCACAGTCGCCGGCACAGTGATGGGCACGTTTACCCTGACTGATGAAGAAGGCGGCTTAACCGTAGACTTTACTGCTGGCACTAACACAGCAGGTTACTATGAAATCGTCGGCAACGAAGTTCGCTTAACCGCCGCCGGTGTCGCGTATTTGAATGCCGGTAATACTTTAGCGAGTATCAGCCTGACAACCAGTGATGGCGTGAGTGCAACTAATACCGTCGAGACGACTTTAGTCAATGATGTTGAAACCTTAACGCTAACGAATGGTTCAGCCACCGAGCACAGCACGGTTGCCGGTACAGTGATGGGTACGTTCACCCTGACTGATGAAGAAGGCGGGTTAACGGTCAACTTTACCGCAGGCACGAATACTGCTGGCCACTATGAAATCGTCGGAAGCGAAGTGCGCTTAACCGCAGCTGGTGTCGCGTATTTGAATGCCGGCAATACTTTAGCGAGTATCAGCTTAACTACCAGTGATAATGTCACAGCAACTAATACCGTTAGCACCACCTTAGTTAATGATGTTGAAACGTTAACGCTCACCGACGGCGCGGCCACAGAGCACAGCACCGTTGCAGGCACCGTGATGGGCACGTTTACCCTGACCGATGAAGAAGGCGGCTTAACCGTCGGCTTCACCTCTGGAAGCAACAGCGGCGGCCATTATGAAATCGTTGGCAACGAAGTGCGCTTAACAGCCGCCGGTGTCGCGTATCTTAATGCGGGCAATACCTTAGCGAGTATCAGCTTAACTACCAGTGATGGCGTAAGTGCAACCAATACGGTGAGTACTACCTTAGTCAATGATGTTGAAACGTTAACGCTTACCAATGGCAGCGCGACAGAACACAGCACGGTTGCCGGTACAGTGATGGGTACGTTCACCCTGACTGATGAAGAAGGCGGGTTAACGGTCAACTTTACTGCTGGAACAAATACGTTAGGCCACTATGAGCTGGACGGAGACAAAGTATTACTTACTGCAGCGGGTGAAGCGTACCTTAATGCGGGTAACACTTTAGCCAGTATCAGCCTCACTACCAGTGATGGCGTGAGTGCAACCAATACCGTCGAGACGACTTTAGTTAATGACACTGAAACCTTAATACTCACCAATGGCAGCGCGACAGAACACAGCACTGTCGCCGGTACCGTTATGGGCACGTTTACTCTGACTGATGAAGAAGGCGGCTTAAGCGTCGACTTCACCGCTGGCACTAACACCGCAGGCTATTATGAAATCGTTGGCAACGAAGTGCGCTTAACTGCCGCCGGTGTCGCGTATTTGAATGCCGGTAACGTTTTAGCCAGTATCAGCCTCACCACAAGTGATAATGTCACAGCAACTAATACCGTCAGCACAACTTTAGTGAATGACACCGAAACGCTCACCCTCACTAACGGCAGCGCCACCGAACACAGCACCGTTGCTGGCACCGTTATGGGCACGTTTACCTTAACGGATGAAGAAGGCGGCTTAACCGTCGATTTCACTGAAAATACCAATACGTTAGGCCATTATGAAATCGTTGGCAACGAAGTGCGCTTAACCGCCGCCGGTGTCGCGTATTTGAATGCCGGTAACACTTTAGCCAGTATCAGCCTGACAACCAGTGATGGCGTGAGTGCAACCAATACGGTTAGCACCACGCTAATCAATGACACTGAAACCTTAACACTCACCAATGGCAGCGCAACCGAGCACAGCACGGTTGCGGGCACCGTTATGGGTACGTTCACCTTAACGGATGAAGAAGGCGGCTTAACGGTTGATTTCACTGCTGGCACTAACAGTGACGGCCACTATGAAATCGTCGGCAACGAAGTTCGATTAACCGCGGCGGGTGTCGCGTATTTGAATGCCGGTAACACCTTATCCAGTATCAGCCTCACCACCAGTGATAATGTCACGGCAACCAATACGGTTAGCACTACGTTAGTGAACGATGCGCCAGTAATCACAATTCTGTTGGTAACAGACTTTATCGAGGATGACGCTTCGAACTCTGTCGGCTCAATTGTTGCTACTTTCCAAACGAGTGATGAAGAAGGCAATAACGTAACTGTGACACTAAGTGACACGACACATTACGTCCTAGGCACGGGCACAAATGCCGGTAAAGTATTGTTAACCGCAGAAGGGCTTGCGTTGGTCAATGCTGGTATCGATTTACCTGCATTCACACTTATTCCTAATGATGGCGTAAGTGAGGGGCAAAGCGTTAATGTAGATCCCACTGTCACAGCCCAACAAAATGTCACTTTTGCTATAGATGATAGCGTTACTACCGATGAAGATATCGCGATTAATATCGATGTATTAGCCAATGATATTGATGTTACAGGAGCAACCGATACCATAATCTCAATAGTTGCATCGGTCACAAATGGTGCTAATGGCTCAGTGAGCATTAATGCCGATGGCACAATCACCTACACTCCAAATACTAACTTTAATGGCACAGACAGTTTCACGTACACCAATACAGAGGGGCAAACCGCAACGGTATATGTCACTGTAAATGCCGTTAATGATATTAGCGTGGCAGTAGATGATGCCGTCAGTACCCAAGAAAATAACATACTCAATGCAAATGTACCTGCCGCGACAGATGTTGATGGAACAGTTGAAAGCTATCAATTAGTTGATGATGTTACAGCAGGTCACCTAGTCTTCAATAATGACGGCAGCTACTCATTTATTCCTGGCAATGACTTCGACTACTTAGCTGTAGGTGAAAGCCGTGATGTGACGTTTACTTACACCGCAACTGACAATGATCGCGGAGTGAGTGAAGTGAAAACGATTACCATCACAGTGGTAGGAACCAATGATGCACCAACCATAAATACCCATGTTGGTAGCACCCAAATTGAAAATATCGCAATGGCTGGCGATACGGTTGCGACGTTCACCGCAAGTGATTTAGACGGTGACAATGTTACCTACAGAATTACCAATGGCAATGCTGATGGTTACTTTACGATTGATACCAATACTGGCGTGGTGACCTTAACGGCTGCGGGTCAGGCTGCGTTGGCTAATGATGCCTTAATTGACACGCTGTATAATTTGGGTGTTACAGCGAGTGACGGTATTGCTGATTCGGTAGAAATGCTTGCCGTTATCACGTTCGAAGCAACTAACGATTCAGCCATCGTGAGCTCAGCTAACAATATTATCAATGAAACAGATAAAGCTATTACCACTAGCGGCACATTAACCGCGATAGATATCGATAATGACAATAATGCCTTTACCCCACAAACGATCGTAGGTACTTACGGTACTTTCACCATTGATGCATTAGGCGTATGGCATTTCACTGCCAATGATGCATTCAATGAATTGAATGCGAATCAAAGCCTCTCCGAAACCTTTAATGTCACCAGTGTTGACGGTACCGCCAGTACGGTAACAGTGCAAATTAATGGCACTAACGATGCGGCAACAGTGAGCAGTGACAATAACGTTATCAGTGAAACCGATATAGCTATTACCACTAGCGGCACATTAACCGCGATTGATATCGATAATGATAATAATGCCTTTACCCCACAAACGATTGTAGGTACTTACGGTACTTTTACCATTGATGGATTAGGTGTGTGGCGTTTCACCGCCAACCATGCATTCAATGAATTGAATGACAATCAACACATCACAGAAACCTTTAATGTCACCAGTATCGACGGCACAGCCAGCACTGTCACAGTGCAAATTAATGGTACTAACGATGCGGCTACCGTGAGCAGTGACATCAAGATAATGAATGAAACCGATGCGCCAATTACTACTGGTGGATTACTCACGGCCAAAGATGTAGATAATACAAATAATACCTTCACCCCATCTACCACCGTGGGGATATATGGCACCTTCAGGATTGATACTTCAGGCGCATGGACATTTATAGCAAACTCCACATTTAATGAATTAAATGCGGGTGATCGTATTTCAGAAATGTTTACCGTAACCAGTGCCGACGGTACGGTAAGCACAGTAACGGTACAAATTATTGGTACTAAAGAGATACTGGCTAACGTTATAGACGACCCAAAATTAGATGACGTTGATTTACCTACCAACGTCGATCCCAATGCCGAGCAGTCCGCTAACACTGTTGTTGGAGGAATCGTATCTACTTATAAAAATATGGAAATTAATCAAGATATTGATTTAATAGTTGATGTACTCGGAGCTCAAAACCCGATTTATCAACCCCAAACAGCTAATACTCCAATGTCAGATGAAGTATATCTGAGCGTGTTATCTGAGCGTCCTAATAGCGATGTGCATAATGAAATCGTTAAACCAGCAGAAGCGCTCACTCAAACATTTTTGCAAGAGCTCACGTCATTTTGGAAAGACAACGGGATAGAAACAGCAGCACAATCGCCAACGTTTAATGCAGACACAAATTCGCGTAGTCCAGAATTTGTAAATGATCTGGATAAAATGCAGCAAGACTTAGATACAGCAGCAAAAGAAAAACAAATAACAAACGATCTCAACGTTGGAACCGTTACAGGTGTGGGTGTCACTGCAGCAGCTATTTTTGCCAGTTGGTTGCTCCGTGGTGGCTCACTGTTAGCCAGCCTTATTACCGCAATGCCAGCATGGCGATCACTTGATGTATTACCCATATTGACCGCTGATGAAAAATTAAGAAATGGACAATCAGCAGGTGATGGCGAAGCCGAAGGGAATATTGATCACTTATTTGACGAGCAAAGTTCAGCTCATCCATCTGATGACAAGATTAAAAGGTAAAATATGAAAATTGCTGGGCTATCACCCATTGTGCGTCTTTCTATTGGGTTGAGTTTACTGACGGTCAGTTTATTGTTGGTTGCCGATTTTTTAGGTTTTATCCCCAACCCTAAGCTTGCCGAATTTACGGCACGTAAAGAAATTGCCGAATCATTAGCAATACAAGTTTCTGCTGATGTGATGAAAGGCGACATCAACTCTGTCGCAGTGTTGATGCACTCTCTTCAACAGCACAATAAAAGTATTGTGTCTCTAGGGTTGCGCGCTAACGATAAACAACTTATTTCCAGTGCAGGCGATCACAGTAAGCATTGGCAGTTAACGGATAAAGACTCATCAACCATAACAAACGTGCTAGTGCCCATCCATGACAAAGACGGTCGATGGGGCTCGCTTGAAGTCAGTTTTGAGCCACTCGATGGCAACGTATGGATTTTTGACCGTGCAGGTTCAACCATTACCATCATTATCTTTATATTAACGGTTGGTTTTTTTGTGTATTGGTTGTTCCTAAAACGAGCCCTAAATGAATTAGACCCAAGTGCAGTCATACCAGACCGCGTTAGCGCAGCACTAAATATATTGGCGGAAGGATTGGTCATTCTCGATAACAACGGACGTATCGTTTTTGTAAACACCGCATTTGAGCGCAAATTAGGCCAGCCTTCACAAATGCTAATTGGCACAAACTTGTCAGAATTAGACTGGAGAACGACAGATACAGATAAGCGTAATGAACCACACACTCTACCTTGGCAACAACTATTAGAAGGGATAGAAGCGCAACATTCAAACTTAAAGCTATACACCCAATTAAAAGAGTATCTTAGTTTTGCTGTTAATATTGCCCCCATCGAAACCGCAGAGGGTGATATTCGTGGTGTAGTGGTGACATTCGATGATGTAACAGAGTTAGAAAATAAAAATATTGATTTAGAACGGGCTTTAAGTCAAATCAAACATAGCCAACAAGAAATTACATATCAAAACAGGAGGTTGCAGATTCTCGCCACACGAGACTCGATGACCGGACTGCTAAACCGTCGTTCACTCTTTGAAGGTTTCACCAGTTTATTAAGTGAAATGGATGACGATGAAGACACGCTCAGTTGTATCATGCTCGATATCGATCACTTTAAATTAGTGAATGACCGTTTTGGCCATGCTACTGGCGATGTGGTTATTAAATCATTGGCAAAAATTTTATCAGAAACAGCACGTAGTGACGATTTAGTCGGGCGTTACGGTGGCGAAGAATTCTGTATTGTATTGCCAGGTGTAGACGAGAAGCTCGCTGCGGATATTGCAGAGCGGATACGGATAGTGGTGAATAACGTTAATACTGGTGGAGTTAGCGGTTTTATTCCATACACAGCCAGCTTTGGAGTATCGAATGTCACTGGGGGGAAGTTTACACCTGAATTCATCATCGACCTTGCTGATAAAGCACTCTATTACGCTAAAAAATCGGGTCGTAATCAGGTCGCTCGTTGGTCCCTTATAGAAGGTACTGAAAAAACCATTGAACAAAATACTCAAAATGACATTGAGAAAACAGCCCTCATAAGCAGTGAATCAGTGTCATTAACCGCACCAGTAGCTGAGCCTAATAGTGCTGAAAATACAGCAGCACAAAATTTACACCATCGTATTGCAGAGCTTGAAGCATTAATTTACGGACAAAAAACACATGACTTCGATTTAGCCAATAACGACAGTGATTTCCCTAATCAGATCGTCATGATGGATCGGATTAAACAAGGCATTGCGCGAAGTGTACGTTTAAATACATTATTCGCAGTTTTAATCATTGATGTCGATGCCATGCAAATCATTAAAAACACACTCGGTGAAGCCGCGGTTAATAAGCTGATTAACATACTCGCTAAGCGTTTAAAAAATATGCTGCGTTCAGCAGATTCAGTGGTTATAGATGGCACAACTAAAATTGGTAGCAACCTGTCTCGCACCAGTAATGGTGAGTTTGTCGTATTATTAATGGACATGCATAAGCAAGAAGAAGCCACCTGGGTTATTCAGCGTTTATTTAATTGTTTGTGCGAACCCGTAACAATTGAAGGCACAGAGGTTTTTCTTGATACCCGGATTGGCGTCAGTCTGCACCCAAATGATGGTCAAAACCCTGAAATATTACTCACACATGCTGGTGTTGCTTTACGTGAGGCTAAAGCCACATTAGGTAGGGATATTTGTCTTTATTACAGTAAAGAAACCAATGAACATGCTAAAACCCAATTATATATGAAAGGGGAGCTCCACAGAGCGATAGAACGTAACGAACTATCAATTGAATACCAACCCGTCATCTCAATGAGCACAGGCCGTATTATCAGTTTTGAAGCGCTTTTACGCTGGCGCCACCCTGAATTAGGCTCAGTTTCACCAGAGGTGTTTATCGCCATCGCAGAGCATTCAGGGTTAATAGAAGACATCGGTAACTGGGTGTTAGAAAAAGCATGCAGACAATTAAAAACTTGGCATGATATTGGGCATCAAGACCTAACAATCGCGGTTAATTGTTCCGTTGTACAGTTTAGATCTTCAGACTTTGCCAATAAAGTCCTAGCTATTGTTACGCAACAAGGTCTTAAACCTAACGCCTTAACCGTAGAGATCACAGAATCAGCGTTAATTCACAATATCAAAGCTGCAGAGTCAAATCTCAATGAACTAAGCAGTGCAGGAGTGAAGATATCACTGGACGACTTTGGTACTGGTTATTCATCTCTTAGCTATTTAAAACTGTTTCCGATTGATATTGTTAAAATTGACAAATCATTTTTAACTGGCTTTCCAGATACCCCTCAAGATGCAGCTATCGTAAGTGCCATCATTGCAATGGTGCACAGCTTAGGATTGCATGTTGTCGCCGAAGGCGTAGAGCTTAATGACCAATTACAGGCATTACAACACTTACAGTGCGATTCAATTCAGGGATACTTATTTAGCAAGCCAATCCCACGCGAACAAGCAACAGCACTGCTCGCTAATCCCACCGATATCCGCCGTCGAGTCTGGGACAGCAAATCTACCAATATGTCTAAAGATAATACCTTACTCGCAGGCGTGCTCAATAATGCCCCTAGAGAAAGAGCGTCATAATCGATTACCTAAACAAACAACGGCATATATTCTCACAATAGCTATATACAGATTTTAAAAGTGAAGAAACCACAAGCTCATCATTACTGATGAGCTTGTTTGGATATAGATAAAAATTGCTATTGTTATTAAAAAGCCAAGAAACCAGCTGTTAAAAAATGTGTTAATCGATAGCGAAGTCGCTTCATTGTTTACCGTGTTCTGGCTCTACAAATAGTGAGCTATTTTTTGCTGAGGCCATTACCTAAATATCATCGACACTTGCATCATAAAGGTTAGAAGCTTAATACAATAACGTTTAAGTCGTCCAGAATCAGAATCTAACAGCCGCATGATAATGCTAACGATTTTATAGCTCAGCGCGATACAGTGCACCTAACAAATTGCCTGATAAGCTTGTGGGTACAATATTAAATCCAAGGATAAACCAACGTCTGTATAAACGAACATCCCTAAAGTGAAAAGGATGATTGAGCTTTTTTATAAAAATTTTGTTAGCAGACCAAATGTCACTGTTTCCATGCCAAGATTGATTACCTTCACGCAGATCATTTATGAGGGTTAACAATGCTAATTGACTAAACTCCATTTCATACCATGTTTTTTGATAAGAAATGATGAAGTTATAAGTTATGGATAGGTGAAAGTGAAAGCAGTCTTCAGATTTTTTAATGATTTTTAAATGTACGCCAGTATCTTCAATATCAATAACAGTTATAGTATTCAACGTATTGATAACCTTTGTCATCGATTGCCTAAGTTTGATCTCAATCTCTAGTTTTTCCGAGCGTTCAGGAAAAGCATCTTTGTCGATATGTTTTCGCACATCTAGAAGCTCTTCAAAACTGTAGGTCTCGTATTTAGGTTCCATCCAAATAAGCTCTATAAGATATCTTTCTCTAATAAAATGAACCCAGGTTCTCGAATTGAATAATTAAAATAGTCTTTTAAATTCATTAGCTTGCATGATTTCACGCCTTTAAATTATGCAATTACTTACTAAGATTGACTTTATTCCTGAAGTTGAAAAAAGTCAATAATTATGAGCTAATTTGGCCATGTTTTGCTTAAAATCAGAATGTTTCATCTATACTTTTCTTAAATGAAATTGCTTCTTCATTCCCCATTTCAGCAGCAACGTTTAAATATTTGAGAAATAATACCTCATCCTTTAAATCAAGATAACCGAGCGAAAGAAGATAATAATAATCTGAAATATACCTATACTTGATAAATTTAGTAGCATACTCAATTACGAGCCTTGGATTTTTTATAAACGATTCTCTTCCTAAAGTAAGCACTCTGAGATAATAAATTTCCGCATCGATACTATCCCCAGAATCGATTAATCTAAATAATCGCTCCTTTAGCTCGACCAAATCCGGCCTGTTCTTATCTATGACTGCGATTAAATATTCAGTTTCAGCATCTACATGACCTTGTTTGGCAGCCTTCTCTAGCGACGCTAATCTATTTGATTGGTCAACCGCTAAGTTAGCACTTTCCCAAGTAGCATGAGGCAACCCCTGCTTAACCTGACTTATTATTAATTTGCGATCACAAACCTCCTTTCCAGAAAAGTACTGCCAGATGCAATACTCGATATAGCCATGCTCGGTCGCAAAAAAATTTTTATTAAGATCATCTAAATAAGATGTCTCGCCTGTGGTTCGATATAGATTAATCAAAGAGGCTATTTTTAGCTTTTGTACAACAGAGTCGTTACCGCCAATATACAGTCTTTTAGCCCGGCGTTTTATTTCAAAATCCAAAGTACCAAGGCCCTTTCCACACTTCTCAAGCTCAGTATTTATCGCCTGTTCATCATTAGAAAGCTGTATAGTTTTATTAATATCCACCATTGCATTGAGATCACAAGCCAAGACTCCTGCACTATTTAGCATCATAAACGTTATACTAACGGCCAGAGTAAGCCATCTCACCAAGATAATTTGCAAAGCTGTTTGCTCCATGTCTTATTACCTGAAATACAGGCATCTGTGCGTATGGTTGTTGACATAAGTTAGCAGAAAACCAATTGGGGTGGGTAGCCATGTTTTGTTGTGTTTTCAAAAGTGGTTTAAAGAAAGTTTTCACTTAACGAATATGAAAGATATCAAGAATAAAAGTATCAGAAAAATCCTTATCCTCTTAAAGAAAGTCATTTTTTTATATTCTTCACTGCTGATTAGCCTACTATATTTGTTGCCAGACTTAATTGCTGACTTGACATCTTCAAGCGTTATTTTGCTGTCTTGAAGTGCTAATCTAGCATGAATCTGAGATGCGAAAATACCTTCTAAATACATCAAAACCAGAAAGCCAAGCACACAAACTATTGTAAAAATCAAAAGAATCCCCGTCCAATAAGCCATGTATGATTTACAAAACCATAGCTAGCATCGAAAAAACGATGCCCCCCATTTCTTGAACAAATAACATAACTCGTTTTCATGGCTTTGGCGAGGGTTAGGATCGATGTGATCAACTCATCAATATTTATCGATATGGCTAGAATATTATCGTTAAATGAGTTGTTTATGGTCATCTAAGGCATTCAGCACAGCAGAAAATCTTGATATCAATCAAGTATAAGGAAGATGGTGGTTTTCAAGCCCTTTAATCAAGACACTCATAATTAATCTACGATGCCTAATGATACTTTTTCGTATTGGTTTTAATTCTTGAGGAGGGATAGTTTGCTTGTAATAAATAGGAACCTAGGGTTTAAATCTCTATCTTTCGCCAAAACGAAAAAGCCTCATCATTTCTAATGAGGCTTTTTCGTTGAATGTGGCGGACGGATAGCTTGCTTTTAATAAATAGGAACCCAAGCAATCAGCCACAAAGTAAAAATAAATTTCATTATAATCAATAACTAATCGAAAAGTCACATCTCAGGTAGTGAACATTCGTAGTCGATATATGACATTTAAATATTTATATAATCTTTTGTCAAGAATTCCATAGCATCTTGTTATGAAACTTTTGACAAACACTTCACTTTACTAGTTATTTTAGGAGGATTACCTGAAATATTTACCCCTCCGCCTGTAGTTGATGAGGTATATGTACTCATTTCACTAGAGATTATTTCTGAATCCCCTTTACATAATTCATTCGATTTTTTTAATACAGCTCTTTCTAAAGCTTTTTGATCATGCTCCCAACCACCTAACACTTCAATGCTAAACTGATTATTTTCAATTGGTTCAATATTGCTATACTGAATCATAGAACCCTCATGCCAAACCATTGAAGTACATCCAGTAATGTTCAACGACAAGATTAAAAAAAACACATTTCTATAATTCATAACTATTCCTTTAGAAGATTCAAAAGCCAACTGTTTTTTGTCCGTTATTAATCGCCTTGTTAGATATACTTACATTGAACAGCTGGGTGTACCTCCTGCAAC
Source organism: Shewanella sp. MF05913 (assembly GCF_059758095.1). Taxonomy (NCBI): domain Bacteria; kingdom Pseudomonadati; phylum Pseudomonadota; class Gammaproteobacteria; order Alteromonadales; family Shewanellaceae; genus Shewanella; species Shewanella sp. MF05913. The sequence goes on along the minus strand of NZ_JCAYNT010000005.1, from coordinate 162,687 downwards.
AGCTTCTTTAACTTTATCGAATTCTTTTTCCCAAAACATATTGAGACCAACTACATTTACGGTTGTATTACAGTTAGCAGCACTTTGATCTATTTTTACATTTAGAAAATATCCAGCGGCACTGCCAGAAGGTGAGTAAACATTATAAGTAGTTGATTGCTCAGTTTTGAATTCTTTAACTCTATGGTTTAGATCATAACCGATTATACCAGAAGTAAATACAAAATCAGGTTTAAAACACTGAGTAAGATAACCTCTAATGCGACTCTCTACGATTTCTTTACTTTCGGAAAAGCACATAGGCTCACTTTTATTACCGTTTGTAATTAGCTCACCTTCAGTCTGAGGAAACATCGCACAGCCAGATAAAATTGTGGTTGCTAAAATCAATAATGGAAATTTACTCATTACGTCCTCTGTATACCTAACGCTTATTAAAGGGCCAAATAAATTTAAAGTCGGCTGTTTAAGTTATTAATTAATATCATCTTATATTTGCTATCTTATTGAAGTAAAGCAATTAATTGTGCCTAACAGACAAAAACAAACCGAGCTTGCGCGTAAAGTAGAGTTTGTGGTCACCGCCATAAAAATTAAAAGCATTAATATCAGACGATTACGATTTTTCTATTTTCAATACGATACAACTAAAAAACGATTTTTATTCGATTTTTAGCGTAAATCGATGAAACACCATTATAACTGTGCATAAAAACAGTACGCACCACATAAAAGTGTGCATATTGATTTTATCTTTCACGCTTTTGATTTCTTCACATGTGCAGCATGTGGCTGTTGGGGTTAAGGGGGATCCCCTTGCCCGTAGCTCCTATCCAGTAAAAAAGATGCCACCCATTTCTTGAACAAATAACATTAAATTTATTCGCAAGGCAACCACCTTATTGTTTGACGGTTAAGCCACTGGTAGCGAAGTTATCAAGAATGGTTTGCCAATCATCGGCTGTACGGCGATTTTTCATGTGTCGCTCCTCTGTTAATAAAAGTAACGACAGATTAAGGGTTAGTTGCGGAAGGCGGAATACGTCTTAAAATGATCGCTTACACCGACTCAATACGCTAACAAACACAAGGTGATGGAGTTGCTGCGCCTTCAACTGTTGATAACAAAAACTTAGCCGCAGGAAAAACCTTAGCCGAACAGCCACGACAGATATGTAAAACCCTCCGGAGCGGATTTGGTTTCAAAGTTTAATTTCTATCGATTTTTTTGATGTTGTTTATCAGCTTTTAAACACTTAGAGCATTTGTCTGTCGCGAATGATTTAAATGATATTAGCTCTCCAAACACTCCAAAAGATTGCCCACACCCAATACATTTGACATAGAAATAAGTCACAGCTGATATTAAGAAGATTAATGCAATCAATATCAATCCGAACTGAAAAAAAGATAGCAACATCAACGTAATTGCCAGTCCCATCCCAATCAAATACCGCTTAATAAATTTAGATAAAGTCATTAAAATTTCCAGTGACTTATTGTTTCTGTTTCCATTTTCATTACGGAGCCTCAACCGCCAGCACCAATATCAAAGCCGCCAGATACAAAGCCTTGTCCTTCAACTATTGAATAGTCCACACTAATTGGGCCAATTGACCCGCCTGATTCAATACTAGTTCTTCTAAAATGTTCTATAGACTTAACAACATCTACAGATAACGTTGCTTGCAACTCCATTTCTCCAGCGAGATCATCCCCATTACCAGTAAGTTGAACACCTGACTTAACGTATAAAAACGTGGCCACACATTTTTGAACAAATAACATAACTTGTTTTCATAGCTTTGGCGAGGGTTACGATATACGTGCTCAACTCACCTATTTCTATCGATATGACTAAAGGGTGATTCCTAAGTGGTTGGTTTGTATGGATTTTTAAGAATTAGGCAAAGCAGGGCACCTTGATATCAATCAAGCAAAAGGATAATGGTAATTTGATTGGCGTATTAACCGTGACACCCATAGTTAATCTGTAATTTATAATGATACTTGGTCTTGGATCTTGAGAATAGATAGCTTGCATGTAATGCTGGGTTTTAATCTCTATTTTTCGTCTAAACAAAAGGCCTTAGGTTTGTCGATCTGGCATTTTGCATTTGGTCTTGAATCTTGAGGAGGGATAGCTTGCTTGTAATAAAGAGGAACCCAGACTCTCGAATCAAATAGTTGAAATAGTCGTTTAAATTCATTTTGTTGCAGAGTTTTATGCCTTCAAAGTCTGCAATTGCTAACTAAGATTGACTTTATTCCTGAAGTTAAAAAAGTCAATAATTATGAACTGATTTCATTTGGGGCGCAGCTTGGCTGTTAAGTCTGCTTTTTTATAAACATCAGGGCAGTACAACCGCTTCTAGCGGTAAATGAGTCACATTAAAAGCAATGACAAGTGTGAAGCAATAGAATAGAAAACTAAGGCCAAAAAGCCTTGGGTGAGCAGAGTGTTATCTTGACTCACCGGAGCGTCCTATATGGCCATGTTTTAGTTCTGTTTATTTAGCACCAAATCCTTTTTCGCTAACAGACCAAAAAAAATGATCATTTTTATAATACCCAAATCCTAACAATCCATCATTTTTTGAATAAATATACTTCATCTGCACACTGGGGTAAGCAACATAGTCTACAAATGTATTCTTAGGACCTTTTATAACATACAGTTCAGAAAAGTTCTTCCCTAATATTTTCAACTTTTTATTTTTCGCAACAACTTCATATAATTTGTTATTGAACTCCCACTGTATAGTACTTTCATCAATATCTTTAGGCACTGCAAATACTATATCGTAAGAAATAATACAGTTAAATTTACTGAAATAGTTGCAAAAGAAGGCATCAGATTTAATGTCTCGCCCGCTATATACACTCCCTCGATTTTCATTTTCCATTTGAATGGTAAATTTTTTGTCTCCATCAATGGATCCAATATATATATATCGTACGTCACCATTTCGACCATAGCAAATTGAAATAGACAACATAAAAGTCAAGGCTACAACAATCATAAGTTTACTAAAGATCACCATATTAATTACCTTGATAAAGTTTTAAAAATTGCTTACCGTAAACTTCAGCACTGGCTTCACTTCTATTATAATCAAAATGCCCCAATTCATGTCCGTAGGTAACTATTGCACTTTCAATAGTTTCTGCTCCAAGTGCAGAAATTTGAATTTTTGCACTTAGAGGACCCCAACCTCGAACAGGAATAGGTGTAAATAGCCCATGAGCGGACTTACCTTCATCAGAATAAAGCTCCTCAGAATAAGTAACAGACTTAACTTGATAGATTTTATCCGTTGGTGGTTGCACAAGTCCCTTCGCAAGGGCATTATTAACAAAATTACCGCTTTTTTAATATTTTCATTATACCTTTCTTTCAAAGTTTTAGATGTTTCATTAACGAGGTATTGAATAGCAGCAGTTACCGCCCCATTCCCAAACTTCCCCCCTTGAATACTACTCATTATTCCTCCAGCAGCACCGCGAGCCAACATTTGTTCACCTATTGACCACGCATCTTTAGTGTTTTCAGCACCATGAATTTGATTACCGATAGCACCAAATACTGCACCACTCAATGCACCATACATAGCACCTTTCAAACTCCCTGTTGCGACAGCCCCTCCGATAAAGCCTGCCATTGCACCAGCAACAATTGAGTTAGCCATAGTACCTACCACGACAAACGATGCCACCCATTTCTTGAACAAATAACATAACTTGTTTTCATAGCTTTGGCGAGTGTTACGATAGACGTGCTCAACTCACCTATTTCTATCGATATGACTAAAGCGTGACAACTAAGTAGTTGGTTTGTATGGGTTTTTTGAGATTAGGCACAGCAGGGAAACTTGATAACAATCAAGCACAAGGATAATGGTAATTTGATTGGCTTATTAACCGTGACACCCATAGTTAATCTGTACTGCCTAATGATACATTTTGGGTATTAGTCTTAAATCTTGAAGAGGGATAGCTTACTTGTAATAAAGAGGAACCCAGGGTTTAAATCTCTATCTTTCGCCCCAAATAAAAAGGCCTTAGGTTTGTCGATTTGGCATTTGGTCTTGGATCTTGGATTTTGGATCTTGAAGAGGGATAGCTTGCTTGTAATAAAGAGGAACCCTTGGGTTCAAAGTCCTATCTTTCGCCAAATAAAAAGGCCCGCTATAAATAGCGGGCCTTTTTATTTGAATGTGGCGGAGGGATAGGGATTTGAACCCAGACTCTCAAATTAAATAGTTAAAATAGTCGTTTAAATTCATTTGGTTGCAGAATTTTATATCTTCAAACCCTGCAATTGCTAACTAAGATTGACTTTATTCCTGAAGTTAAAAAAAGTCAATAATTATGAGTTTTTAAAAGTATTATTTTGTGCATATAAATTTTTAATCATAATTGCGTATAAATTGTTCGGATCGATTAATCTTAACTAGCTCAAATCAAAATAGGGAAAACCTAATCCGCATGGGTGATTCAACTTACAGTTCTGTAGTCAGTGTGGTTGAGCAATATATCCAGTTCTACAATTACAAACGCAGACATTCAGCAATAGATTATATGACGCCACATCAAAAATATAATGAGTTAAAAAAAGCGGCTTAAAATCTCTCCAGAAATACTTGACCATTACATGTCGACATGATGTCGATTTAATGAATAAATTAAAACATATCCATTATTTTCTGTAAGGAATTAAAAAGGCAATCCTAAGATTGCCTTCAAAATATTAATATCTAACTACGCCATTGAAAGTGATTGTAGTTTAGCTGCTTTAGCCGCAGCCGCTTCTGCGTGAAACTCTTTATCATTTTTAATGTGCTCAATGAATTGATTGAATTTCTTTAAATTCATTCTATAAAGGAAAAAGTACATACATATACCAATAAGAATAAAGAATATTCCAAAAAATATTAAGCATAATGGAATGCCAATAATGATCAAAGTAATGCTTATATACTTATAGCTATTATTACCTTTTTTCATCATCTCAGCAAAATGAGTCAGAGTTTCTGGGTCATTTGCTCCAGTTTGTTGGATGGTCATTTTTTTTAATGTTTTATATTCAATTTCTGTCATTTTCAGCTTCCTAGGTATGTGGTTAGAACTGTTGGTTTTTAACAAGAGTAAATCGATAAAATTACAATGTATAAAATAATTCTTGCAAGTTTTTGATGCTAAAGCGTCAATAAAATTCAACTAAGTTAATAACTAACATGATTTTTTTAGCTTTATGCAAGAAGTCCCTCCTCTAATTTACGGATGTAAATGTTAAATAGTTAAAGTTATTTCACTTTGGCCAAACTCGTTTAATATTGCGTCTTTAAATTTATCTGAATGTTTTAGATAATACACTTGCTTTAACTTACAGTTACCTGTTTGTAAACTAATTAAAGCTCCAACTTTTCTGGCTCTGGGATATTCGCTATTTCCTATTTAAAACTCTGTATTATGGACACTATTTCAGCATTTAATGAAAAGCGCATTAACGCGCCATTTGCAATATGTACTGAAATAGCAGTTTAAGTCACTCAAAATACATTCACGTAGGTTAAGCTAGAATGTAACTGATAAATAGGCGATAAAAACCAGTTTACTATTGAATTAGCCTTTCACGTCAATAATGACATTATTTTCATTTTTGAAGTGATAGGCTAAATAAACAAATGCAACTGCCACAGCTTTCAGTACAAACTGATACATCAATATTTAAAGTAGCTCGTTAAGTAAACAGCTACTTTTCCTTAATGAGAGCCTTAATACATAGCTAAATTCTCTAACTTACAACATTGTTAATCGCAGCTAGCGTCTTTTTCTTCGTATGTTGTGATGTGAATAACATCATCAGAACAATCATCTGAGAAGCACACTGTAAATCCATAGTCGAATGATTCGATATCGAAATCAGGTACTAGCTGAGTTGTCTTTTTCGTGTCACTGATGAATAACTCAGTGGCACTGTCATTCACATCAATAGCGGTGCCTTTTGGTGCACGATAGACGTTATAGGTTACATGATCTCTTTCTGTACCAAGCGCATTCAGTGTTAATTCAAGCATTCCGCATAAAGGAAGTGACTCGCCAAATGTTTCAATTAGTAGCTGTTTGTCACATGCGTTGCCATAAGGAAGTGCCTGCTTGATGTAGCTTAAATTACCCGCCTGATAAAGCTCACCCGCTTCAACAAGTTTGTCGTTGTTAAGATGACCTTCACCACAGCTATCAACAGTACACGTTGTGGTGTCACTAAACTCAGTCGATGTTGATAAAAGAAGGTATTTCACTTCTGCTGGCGTTAGCCCGTCAGTAACACTAAGCACGTTGGCAATGGCTGCTGAGACAAGAGGAGTTGAGAATGATGTACCATCACCGACGTATGCCTTGTTGGGCAGAGATGGGTCATCTAATCCATACACGGCCAAGTCATCTCCGCGAGCAGTAATGTCATTGAAAGATCCATAATTAGTAAAGCTTGCCTGGTTGTCATTTATGTCAGTAGCAGAAACAGCAATTACACCCTTGCAGTTTGCTGGCCATGCAAGCGCGGTTTCGACGCTGCCATTTCCTGCGCCAGCAACAACTGCAATACCTTTTGATAGGGCATAATCAACTGCTTCCTGAACATCAATAGGGCAGTCAGAATAACCGGCGCGACTAATATTAATTACATCAACTGGGCGACTAATATCGGCGATGCCCTCATCGGCAAAACTTTTCCCTGCCAGCCAAGCTATGCCGTCATTTAAGTCGAAGGCGCTTCCTTCACCACAGGCAGCCACTCGAGCAGGGACTACTTCAACGTTATTGCCTGCACCAAAGATCCCCACTCCATTATTGCTTTTTGCTGCAATGATTGAAGCGACATACGTTCCGTGAGGAGTGCATGAGGATGACTCACGCATTATCTTTTCACTGTATGCATCACTGTCACGCTCAAAAAAGTCAGCACTTTCACTCGCGTAGTTGATATCAGGATGCGGAGCAAATCCCACATCAACAAGTCCAACACGGATTTTCTTTGTCTGCTTTGTTTGTGATTTTAGCCACGAGCCAATAAATTGATTGCCGACAGTTGCCTCAGTTAATGAAGAGTGCATGTAAGAATACTGTAGGCGCTGAAACTCAGCATCGTTAGGCAATGAGCCATCAGATGACACAGACTGCTTACCAGTAGGCTGGGGCGCAAGCTGTGGCGTAAAGTAACGTTCAGTAATTTGCGGTTCTTTTGGCGCAGACATTGCTGCTGTTGCTACGAAAGACGCGAGTATTGCCATTGATAAGGTAGTTAATTTTTTCATGATATTCTCCGGTAATACAGCGTTATTCTGCGGCACAAGTTGATGAAATGATTTTGCCGATTAACGCAAATTCGCTATTAAAAACCCATTGGCTGTTCACATATGAGCCCATGGATGGATTACCAATTAAAGATGACATGCCAGTCAAGGTCATACTTAACTCACCAGGAGTAAACACCGGTAGCTTGTCTGAAAGCGCTGCAATATCACTGATTTTTGTCGCCAAAGTGGTGTTGATTGAAAGAATGTAGGTTTGCAAGCCGCTTATAGTCGAATCAATATCGGTCTCACTCAGTGCGCCAGTCTTGTAGTCTGCAAGCATTTTGGTGATTGCTGCTGAAGAGTAAGCGCTGTTTTTGGCTAAGGTGCTGTATGCCACTGTTTGCGCGTCACTAAAGGCATCTTGATAATCATCTGCATCGGATGCTGTTGTTTCGCCAACATACACCGCAGCACTACTGTAAAAGCGGTAAATATTCGTCATGTCAGCAAATAATGATTTTTGGCTCACTGATGATGCGTAGGCGGTTAAAAACGAAACCTTACTGACGGCTGATGTGTTTTTAACATTGGCCGTGAACGTAACAGTATGTGAAGTTTTGCTGTCTTTAGCGGTAACGACAAACTGCTCAATGAGATCGTTGTTCATTTCAGGGGCAGTAAAGGTCACATTAACTGAATTACCACTAACATCAATTTTGACTTTTCCTTTGCCTGAATAGCTACTTGTTGCCGACAGTGTGCCATTAACATTGCTTGCTGAGAATGATCCAGAAACTGAGCCTAGTTCATCTACTGAGGTGCTAATCAAAGACGTGCTAACTGTCATTGGTTGAGATGGCTGCGTGGTTACTGGTGGTTGCGTGGTATCACTCGTTTCATCGTCACCGCCGCCACCACAAGCAGAAAGAAAAACGGTTATAACCGCAGTATAAATAAACAGAGCGATGTTCTTTTTCATTATATAATCTCGATTAATATTACGAAGTGTAAAGTTGATTGTAGTGTTAAAAGCTAATTATTAATTTTAATGCAATAATTTAATAAGGTAACAAGTTGGTTTGTGGGAATTAATAAAGTGACTCTATGGTGTAGAGTTTTTATTTTTAACAGGCGACGCTAAGTTCTTTTAATATTCGCGCTATCTATTGCTGTTGCATTTAATGCGAAATGTTAAGTTTCAATTTAATATAAGTATTAACATTTTATTAAGATTGAAAGTGTGCGCCTTTATATGTCATAACGTAAAAAATCAGCAACCTATCTAAAGGCTGCTGATTAAATTAATTTATATTATTTCCAGTCGGCTACCCATATTTGATAATTTGCTTTAAAAGAACTGTAGGTCATTACTTGCCCATAGTGATTCTTCAATCCAAGTGCATCAAACGCTGACTCAAAGCTAGTGATGCCGCTTGCTGTATTTGAATATAGCTTGTTTATGGTGCTAACATCATTATTTAGATGAAGATAACTATAAGCCAAACCATATTCTTCATAGTATGCATTTTTATCTGATGCGTTGTTCATATCATCAATTGATGTATTAGACACTTCGCTTCGTTTAGTTATTGATTGGCCTGAAAGATACACTGCCTGACCTTCTACAAGCCAGCTCGGAAGGTTGTATATACCAATAACAGAGCGCTCAGTGACTCGATAGTGTTGCATTTGAACATGGTGAATAAGCTCGTGCTTGGTGTAAACTGATTGCAATACACGACTATCCGCTTCTGGCTCAGCGAAGTTTAGTCCGTGAAATGTCCCTTCAGCAAAACGACTTTTACTCATCTGTCCAGCAAGACAGACAATAACTTTGTCGCTGCGTTTTTCAACTTCATCTCCTGAATTCCCGCTAAATTTTTCTGTTAGAATTAAGGCCGAGTCAATAGCGCCCTGAGTGTCAAGAGACTGATAATGATCTGGGATGCCATAGTAAACATCGCTAGAAGTCATTGACTTCCAATCAACATCTTTATGAATGCCAGTGTAGACATAGTTATACGCAAGTTCATCATTGTATTCAGTTATGTTTAAAAAACGATTTGCGATTGTTGGCGAGTATTGCGGCATAAATTCTTTTAGAGATGCCGTGGTAAAGTTCATTTTCCCGTAGGAAAAAGACATATTATTTTGAACAAGTGTTGCAACAGCCATTAAGTCATTATTGCCAACTGCGCTGTTAGCATAAACTCGTACAAATTCGCTTTCGAAATACTTATCAGAATTACCATCACAGTAATAACCTTGACCTCGATCTTCTGTTGGATATTCGATATAGCCATCACTACCAGATTGCATCGTATTACCAGACACATAGGTTTTAGATGGTGTTGTATCTGATGGAGCATCGGTTTCTTTTTCTGAGTCGCCGCCACTGCCACCACAAGCCGATAACACTAATGCCGCTAATAATGTATAAGAATGTTTTTTCATTTTAATGTCACAGAATCTCAATAACGCCATTAATATCCATCCACACATTAAATGTGTGGTGATAAAAGCTAATGTAAAAACAACAATACTTCGTTGTTTTCAGTCTCAGTGTTTAGTCCCCAATTAATTACTCGCCATGAGCAGTAAAGGGGGGCATGAATACACAAACACCCTTATAAAAAATAACCCAATTTACAGAGAATGACTACAGACGGATTTTTTAAAAAAAACCACATAAGAATTGAAAAATTTTTTATATTATAGCGTTTTAGCTCAAATTTTAAGCATTCAAATCAGTCTGTTATGGACTTTTAAACGGTTAAGGATATAGTCACAAATTACACCGTGTCATACTTTGTGATGACTCTGCGATACACTTGCTCAAGCAGTCAATTACCTTATGTTGCTGCATAAATGTTAACGGTGCAGCACTAATAGCGACATGTTGATTTGTGAAAGAGTAAAAACATAACTTTGGTGTTTATATGGTTTCATTATTTGCGTGTTGTTGAGTATTTTAGGCATCTTTATACGGATATAACTCTCATTCACAGGCGGGAACGTGACTTCACTTTACGATATTTTTATTCAAGCAATATCACTTCCTGCTACACAACAACGTGCATTTATTCATCAGCAGTGTGAAGGTGAACAAGCATTAATTGATGAAATTAATGTGCTTATTACCAATGATAACGAGCTTGCTGAACATGACTGGTCAAGATTAATGGCAGACCAGTTTGACAGCTTATCTAACCATGTGACCGCGTTAACAGGCTGTTTTGTGGGTGCATTTAAATTGGTGAAACTCATTGGCCAAGGTGGCATGGGAGCCGTTTATTTAGCCGATAGAATTGATGAGAAATTTGAACAGAAAGTGGCTGTTAAAATTATTAATCATCAATTAGAGTCATTTATAGGTAAAGAAGCCTTAATTCGTGAAGCCAGCTTTATGGCAAAGCTCAATCATCCTAATATTGGTAAGGTTTTTGACGCGGGGATCTCCGCTGAAGGTTATTCTTACATTGTGATGGAGCTCGTTGATGGTAAGCCAATTTCAACGTTATGGGCCGATAACAGCGTTGGATTAAAAGATAAGTTAAGCGTTTTTTGTAGCTTGTGTGACGCCATTCATCATGCGCACCAAAATCAAATTGTTCATGCAGATCTTAAACCCGCCAATATTTTGGTCGATAACCGCAATCAAATAAAGGTATTGGATTTTGGTATTGCGCGTATCTTTTGTAATAATGACGAACCAAGCCAACAGATATACAAAACGTATGTTAAAGCGTTAACCCCTATTTATGCCAGCCCAGAAGTTAAACTTGGCGAGCTTGCCAATACAACAAGTGATATTTACTCACTTGGGTTAATTTTAAAAGACTTACTGCTTTGCTCAGATGAATATAGCAAAAGAGTGGAGTTACATGCGATTGCTGATAAAGCATCCAGCCCTGATAGTTCGTTACGTTATCTTTCTGTTTTAGATCTTAAATATGATATTGAACGCTATTTAAGTCATCAAAATGTAACTGCGTATTCGGGCAGTTATGGGTTTAAATTAACAAAGTTTGTTTTTAAGCGATATCCTATCCCGACATTGACAGCGGTGAGTTTTTTTGCCGCGATAACTTATCTAACTGTGAATTTGTACATACAGTTTGAAGACCTTAAAGTGGCTAAGAATCAGTCTGACTTGGTGGTAAAAAAGTTATCTGAGCTATTGGAAATGGCAGACTTAAAAAAATCGAATGGTAAAGAGTTACTCGCGGTAGATTTATTAGATAATGCTAAAAAAATCGTTAAAGACGATAAAGTCCTTAATGCCGATTCTATTGCGAAAATCAAACTGACTCTGGCTGATAGTTATGAGTCTATTGGTAATATTGCACAAGCTAAAACTCTGTATCAAGAAGTGATAAATAGCGTTGCATTATTAAGCGACGCTGATATGGCTTTTAAAGCAGGCGGACAATTAGTGCAATTGTACAACTATTCAAATGAATTTAGTTTGATTGACCCTAATACAAGTGTGTTACTTGATCATTTAACATTTTCGGGTGTTGAGGGGTTACCAGATACACCATTGCAAGCCATTTTTTATCACAATTACCTTAATGGCCAGAAATACCATTTATATCAAAGTATGCCCAGCGATATGGGGCTACAACACATTAATTTACTGAGAAATATCAAAGCCCATTATTGGGATGAATTAACCGATGAGCTTAAGGGTAATGTGCTTGGCGCACTCGGTGGTGCGTTAGAGAATCAAATACCCATTGGCATAGAGTTTAACTTTGAACAAACAGATGAACTCATTTTTGACTCACAATATAAACCTCTTATTGAAGAAGCCGCTGTTGCCCTTAATCAATCGGTCGAGATTTATACTGGTTTGAATAACCAAATTGAAGTGTTAAAAAAGCAGTTGGTACTAGGCCGGGCGTACATAGAATTAGACAGATTTGAAGAAGGACAGCGTGTAATGAACCAGGCGCTGAATAACCACAAAAAAATTGTCGGTGAACAACATCCTAATAATATTCACTTTTATCGCATGATTGCTGGTTTTTATGCTTATGATGCGCCGCAATTAAGTTATCAAGCGGCGGTAAACGGTGTCACGTTAGCGGAAACATATTTGGCGACTAACCCCGGTTTATATTTGAATTCGCTTGAGGTGCTGTTGTTCACGTTATACAACATAGGGGATTTTGAACAATATCAACAATATGCTAATCGGTTGTTTAATGTGTATTTAACCCTTGGTACTGATAAGCGGGATATTGCATCGGTGACGTTAGCAGCAAAAATTATAGATGAGTATTTGTCTATTATTGGGAAAGCCCCTGAACACTTGCCCGCGATTGTGGCTCAAATTTTAAATGATGTTGATGGGCTGGTGAGTGGCAAAGACAATATCCCAGAGCGAACCACAGCGCTATTTACACCCGCATTCAATACTTATTTACTGAATTTAGTCACAAGCCAGGACTTAGCACTAACGCGTATTGATTATTTGCAATCGCAAGATGTGCTTACTACAACAGCAAAGCGAGATGTTTATTTTTACAATAAGAAACAACTTGAACTTGCCTATTTACTGAGTGAAAGCGTAGGCACAGAAGTGGCCCCTAACATTGCGTTAGCAGCATTACCTCAGTTTACATGGGGAGCAAAAGAGCGTCGCAATTCTGCTAATCGTCTTGATGTATTGATAAAAGAAGCCAAAATCGCACTTAATTATCACGATATAGCGTTTTCAAAGCGCAACATTACCCAGATTAAAACACTGTTAGATAACCGAAATATTCAGAGTAATAGTAATTGGTATAAGCAATACCAGCAGCTGGTGGATGACGTTGCCGTTTCTGAACGGTCTGTGGGTTTAGCGAAACGCAGCAGTTAATATAGATTCAAAGGAGCTTGTTAATGACAGAAAGTGAAGTGTTGTATTTAATTAAAGCTTGGCAAAATGGCGAACCTGAGCCAACGAAGGTATTGATGGAATTGGCTTATATTAAAATAAAAGAGTATGCCAATATTCATTATGACAATCTGCCTGAGGATGTAAATACTGCATTTTTATCTTTGTCTGTTACGGATTTAACGCATGATTGCTATGAAAAGTTGTTGGTCGCCGAGTCAACTTTACCTGTTGAAACATTACGTGAGTTTTACAGTTATTTAAATTCAACGGTAAGAAACCTATTTATTGATCATTATCGTAAGACGGTAAAGAGCAAGGCGAGGGGGATGAGTAAAGTGTCATCAACCATTGCGATTAATCAAAAAGGCCAACCTTTGGAGGACGACTTTAATAGCATCATTTTGTACCTCGAAATGGACGGCTTTTCTAAACACTATGCCAGGCAGGCAGAGGCACTGGATTTACGCTATTTTGCTCAAAAGAGTAACAAAGAAATTGCCAGGTTACTCGGAGTGTCTTTAAGAACGGTAGAAAATGATTTACGGTTTGCCAAAGCATGGTTAAAGCAACGCATGCAGCCGTCTGTTCAACCGTCTAGAGAGTTTGCATAAACGGTGTTGTGATAGTGATTTAAGATACGTTTAACCACCAATAAAAAACCAGACAAGCTGTCTGGTTTTTTATTGAACTCATTTAACTAACGAATAAAGATCAGTCATTACAAGTTTCACAAACGTTAACACCGGTGAAATCAATATCACCTAATTCACCATTAACAACGGATTGTGTCATTGGACCATAAGCATTTTCATCAGCGGTGTCGATGGCGTAAATTTGGTAGTCGCCATCTGGAATGCTGCCAACGGCATAGCTATAGCCGCTCTGATCTGTATTTACCGTAACTTCATACTCATTTTCTTGATCCAGTGTTGGTATTAGAAACAATCTGGCGATGGTGACTGTCGCTGAAACAGATGTAAATGATGCTGAATATTGATCTGTATTCAGCCAGTCATTTAGGATTAGTTCACTGTATCCTTCTGTTGTTAATAGGTCTGTGTAGTCATAGCCAGAAGGCAGTGTGAATGCGCCTGTTGCTTGCAACATTGCGATTTCACTGTGAAACTGTGGCATTGTTTGAGGATCTTGTCCTGCTTGATACGAATTTCTAATGAGTGAGATAAGTGCTTGATCAGTTAACCCTTTGTCTACTAAGTAGTTAACCGAGGTTTTATAGATTGAGTATAGTTTATTATCGTATTGTGGATAGGCTTCTAAGATATCTTGTTGGTGGTTATAGGTGTTAATGCCATAAGCTGATTGCAACCCTTGTAATGAGGGATTACTTGCCAGATCGCTTGTAAAGTTCATTAATAATGAACGGCTTACATTACTTGAATCCATTGAAGCAAAATACTCCGCACTGCCTTCTTGGAACCAACGAGGTAAGTGATGGTATATTGTATTTTTTCCAAGTAATTCAGTTTGAACAACATGGAATAGCTCGTGTTTTGCTAGTTTAAAACCGCTAGCGTTAAGTTCAATAGGGCTAAATGTCATACTGGCAATTGAGCCTGTTCCATTACCCGTTTGATTGTTATCGAGACAAATTACCCACTTATTTTGTCCATCTAAATTTAGGTCATTACTTTTATTTAAGCCCGTCGCAGTTATCAGTTCATTTAAGGCTATTTGAGTAAGTTGTGCTGCATAAATTAAATCAGCGTCATTCCCATCACTTTTGGCGCTTGAGCTGAAACCTACATACAAGTCTGTCGTTTCATAGACACTGCTTGTTGTCGAACATTGAGATTCTACGCTGTTATCTGATACCGATGGGGTTATCGCCAGCATTTTTTGAGCAAGTTCACCTGTTGGGGCCATATAGACACTTTGCTCAGAAGAAGAGCCGTTGCCGTTGCTAGGTGTATTGACTGAGTCGTCGGTGTTTTCATTGCTGTCGCTGCCACCACATGCAGTTAATCCTGCAGATAATAATGCGATACTGATTAACGATGTATATTTTTTCATATTATTTTCAACTTTCTTCATGGTCAGTGTGTCATTAATCAACTTTAGTAAATTTTATGGTTGCAATACCTGATTTAATCAGTAATGAACCGTCTTTATCGATGATGTAGGCCTGATCGCCTTCTTGTGTTTGCATGATTAAAATTTTTCTGTCGCCTTGTTCTTTGACGTAGATTTTTTCGACTTCTATTTTTTGACCATTTGATTCAATGTAATCAGTGCCGATGTACATTGTTGTTTTAGGCATCATGCTATTTAAGCTGCCTAATCCGGTAGCCTCGATGCTTGATTCATATTGACCTTCATAGCCATGTCCCCCGCAAGCGGCGAGTAAAAGTGATAAACCTGCAACGATAAAAGATTTTTTCAGCATAAATTTTCCTTTGCGAACTCAAATATAAATCATCTAGAGGGTGTAAAAGCCGATGTCAGACGATGCGAGCAGATAAAAATACCTAGAAAAGGTGCCGTTTGCTACAGACGTCGTTTTAAAAAAAAACCACAATTGTTTTTATCAAATTTTGAGTTAGATAATGATTTCATTGCAAAGTGAGCGATGTTCGACAGTATTTGAAGAATTACAGTTGCGGCATGGCCAAACTCATTTGACTAAAAAAGTCCTATAAATGATTTATATGAGGGGTATTACCGTTTTAGTTTTTTGGAGCCTGTAAATTATTTTCAGGCTCCATCGGTCAAGTTTATAGTGTAATAGTTTGGAATTCTTTTGATGTTAAAATATCATTCAGCCCTATGGTGACTAAAGCTTTATCATCAAATTCAGCAAGTCGAATTATTTTATAAGCGGCTTTTTGATTAATTTTTCTCTCTGGACGTGCAATTAATAAATTAAATTTTTCACTATTATCAAGCTTAAATCGCCCATCCGCGCTAACAGTAGACACATAATCTAGCTGATTTAAAAGAATATTATTGTAGTGAAACTCCGAATACAAATTCAAAGTACGCATATGTTCAAAAGCAACTTCGTTAGCTATTTTTTCATCACTAGGAATTATCACTCTATCCACTGCGTCTTGAGCCCATTTCACTTTGGTTTCAAGGCTTTCTAGCATTCTTCTGTCATTACGTTGGTATCTGTTATGTAAATCAGCTATCTGAGGATGGTCTTGGTAATACGAGTTGGATTGTTTTATTAACTGATTTCCGTCTCGCAAATACGATTGAGCTTTATTTAAGGCAAGTTTAATTGCGTTAATTTGAGGTTCTTTAAGTTTCTGGTTTTGTGCATTATCAGACGCATAACTAGAAGGGAATGTAATTTTTGTGCAAACCAATTCTGATTTATCGTCTGTTATACGTGCATCTGAATAATAAATAGCATTTGGTTTATTTCCTGCATTTCTATCTAAATCGCGACATGTTTTATCTTTTAATGCCTCTGTGAAATTATACGAATACGTATTATAAAATCTGTCATTGCCTAATCTTTTACTTATGTTTCCAGTCGAGTCAACTCCTACATCAGCCAGACTTTTAATGGCTTCTGTTTTTGCCAATTGAAACGCATCATTTAACGCTACTCTTTGAGATTTAAATGACTCAATATCAGATCTCCCCTTTTCAAAGGCAGCAAAAGACTCATTGTAAGTGGGAAGAAATGAATCTTTTTCAGCTTTACTCGCTGCTAGCTGTGCTAATTCGTTATCAAGTTGTGCTTGATAGGTCGCTTTCAGTTTTGCTTTAGCCTCTACTAGGTTAAAAGGCTTTACGTCATCGACTAAATCAACAAGATCCATTTCATCAATTAAATCGTCAACGGCTTCAACGAAGGCTTCTGCATCACTTAAATCCTTAGTGCCCGTGACTTCTTCCATTCTTTGTTTGAAGTCTGCTTTAGCTTCAGCCCAATCCTCGATTGCCGATGAATCGAGTGTATAAATATCGACTTTACTCGAGCCTAAATAACGCATTGATGAATCATCTATCTTGCCAATATCAGGGCCTTGAGTACAACCTTGGGCTATAAAAATTGCAGCGACTACAGTAGAAAATTTAAAGATATTTGTCATCTAATTAACCCTTTTGCATAATTTGTTTATCAAATCACAACCTTTAACTAACTACTTAATTTGATGTCAAATAATGAGTATTAAAGGTCATGCTAAACCAAAATAGCTAACGAAAATACCTTGGTGTTAAGTCTGTTGCTACAGACGTATTTTTGAAAAAAAACCACAATTTTTTTTAATACATACGGGAGAAACTTGATATGCCATACCAATGACGTTTCAATAATCCTGTGTCACATTGTTCAAAAGTAATGAGATATCGCCTTTATTAGGCAATAAAGATCTTTTCCCTCAATTATTTTTTAGACAGAGAAATCTGTCTTTATTTGATTAATACTTACTTACTGTACTTATATATATCATCACACTGTGATGGGTTTAGCTTGATTGTGACTTCAATTTTGTACATTAGTGTGTGTTTACAATTGCTTTTAACATGCTTGAAGAACCATTCCTGTGTGGTCAAACTAACGGTGCTACTACAGCGATTATTGATTTATAAACAAGTACCCTTTCTAATTTGAATTACTAAATAGACAGTGATTTATTAAGATTCATGACAGAAAGTCCCTGTATGGCATTCAAAACCAATTCTCAATTTACCTTGATTTAAACAACAAGAAGATGTCAATACTGTGCCGTCTATTGGCAAACCATTGAATGGCAATAGGCTGTGGCTTGTACTTTGCGTTTTTCACATGCGCAGCATGTGGCTGTTGGGGTTAAGGGGGATCCCCTTGCCCGAGCTTGTATCCGACCTTTTTGGAACAAAAAGTGGGATACAAGCGTACCGGGTTACGTACTGGTCCCACATAATTGTGTGCTGCTTTTTGCTTCGCACTCAATGACTGCGAGCCATTTTCAACACCATTAATTTTCGCTCTCTGCTGTAGCGAAATAATGACAGCTTTGGCAGTGTTTGTGCCTCATTTGGCGCTGTTACTGCCAATTGCGTCTGGATATTTTTCGAGGTTTAATGCTTATCGATTAAGCACACCCGATCATCAAATTTGATAGTCAATTCTCTCGATATCCTTGAGCAATGCTGCAACGTTTATATCTTTGCCGTAACGACTGAAAGTGATGTTGGGATTAGCGTGACCGACGATTTGAGCAACAATATGCTCACTGATATCCAGTTGCTTAATTTCATCGATAAACGTGTGTCTGAAGCCATATGACGTGGGACGCTGGTTAGCTTGCATGCCGATTTCAGTTTGAAGTTTGGCGAGCTGTTTACAGTAGTTTTTTGACCAGTCTTCAATGATGCCAACAGGTTTATAGTCAAACAGCTGGGTATGAGTTGATTTTCTTTGATCAACAAACGCAATAAAGCCTAGCTCAAGCAAGTATTTGTGAATGGGCACATAACGTCTAGCATTGAGGTTCTTTAATCGTTGTACAGCGCCACTGTCATCAATGCAAATACAGTGTACGCCGTCGATTAGTTTGATATCTCCAGGTTTGAGCTGGCAGGCTTCTGAAGGCCTTAAACCGCCATAAAGCATTAATCGGGTGACCCATTTGAAATCGATTGTTGAAGCTTTGAATGATGAGCTGCGAAGTAGGCGTTTAAGCTCAGGATGCGTCCAGCGGTCTCTAGCTTGATTCGGTTTAGCTTTTGGTTTTTGTCCGACTGTAACGCTTTCAAAGGGGTTACTGGTGCAGTAATTCATTAATTGACACCACTTAAAGAACTGAAATACGGCAGCTAAGTACTCTTTATTGCTTTTGTAGCTTCGGCCTTGAGTTAGTAAAGCATCGCGATAGGTCATCGCATCAGCACTGGTGATGTCATGCACACATTTATCATCAGTTTTAAGTTTGGTTTTAAGAGCGGGTTTTGATGATACGGTATCAATAAAATGCCGAGTACGCTGCTCAAGCTGCTTAATAGAGAGAGGCCTTATGGCTGATTTTAGTTTTGAGATAATAAATGCGCTTAATGCTTCGTTTAACCCAATTACAGGCTTTGCTTGCGCCACAGCGGTAGTTTCACGATGCTGAGACAATTTAGTCTCTCTATTGGGGATAGCATGAGGTTTTTGCGTGATGTTGAACGTGATATCAGGATCAGCTGCATCAAACTGAGCTCTGAGATGGTTAATGACCTCATCAACGTAACGAATAAAGTCATTAATGCGTGTTTGATGGTCAATAGACTTGATGATTTTTTTTAGTGCTCCGGCAACATCAATGTTACGGATGACCGCCTCTGCTCTATCACGAGTCAGTAATGAGACTTTTACGTCAAAGGGGAAGCCCTTGTCGCGTAAATATTTGGCTAAACAGATACGCGTGAAGTATACGTTGTTGGGTGCTCGATAAAGATACATTGTCTGAGTCAATCCTTATGGAGAGCCCCTCAAACGCCAAAAACAAAAAAAGCCGTTGATAATCAACGGCTTTTCTCGTATTTAATGTGGCGGAGGGATAGGGATTTGAACCCTAGAACGGGATAAACCGTTGCCGGTTTTCAAGACCGGTGCATTCGACCACTCTGCCATCCCTCCGAACGCGGTGAATAATAAGGGTATTCACGAAAATGTAAAGCCTTGAAGTGTGCGATGGCGCAACAAATGTGCAATATCGCTCAAAAAGGGCTGCGTTTGCGTGATTTTTGCTCTTTTTATTCTTTCAATGCGTTTTAGCGTGTTGTCTCAATCGCCGTTTTGCTTTGCTGCGTTCTGTTGTGCTTGTTAGCAATCTCTACTGCCAAATATGTTCAGCAGTAGAGGTTGCGACAATAAATAGTGCTTAGTGCACTAAACCACGACGCTTTAATAACGCGTCTGTTGAGGGCTTTTTACCGGCAAAGTCGATGTAGCTTTGCATTAGATCCTGGCTGTTACCTTTTGACAATACGGTGTCGCGGTATTTTTGGCCGTTCTCTTGGGTTAATCCACCGTTCGCCATCATGTGTGCAAACGCGTCTGCGGCAAACACTTCGGTCCACAGGTAGGCGTAGTAACCAGCAGAGTAACCGCCGCCGAAGCTGTGGCTAAAGTAGGTGGTTTTATAACGCGGTGCGATTGGGCTGTAGTCTAAACCGTGTTTTGCCAGTGCTTGTTTTTCAAAAGCAGCAACATCGGTAATTTCAGTGCCAGCAGGAATTGAGTGCCATTCCATATCAAGCAGTGCAGCTGCTAAGTATTCAACGGTGCCAAACCCCTGGTTAAAGGTGTGCGCTTTTAATACTTTAGCCAGTAACTCGGCAGGAATAGGCTCGCCTGTTTGGTAGTGCTTAGCGTAGTTCGCTAGCACGGCAGGGTCGATACTCCAGTCTTCGTTTGCTTGTGATGGAAACTCAACAAAGTCACGAGCGGTTAAGGTCCCAGCTAGGCTTGGGTAGTTAACTTGTGAATATAAGCCGTGAATCGCGTGGCCAAACTCGTGGAATAACGTGCTCACTTCGTCAAAGGTTAACAGTGTTGGTTGACCTTCAGCAGGTTTTGGCACGTTAAGCGCGTTATACACGACTGGTTTAGTGTTTTTTAAGAATGACTGGCTAACAAATTCGTCCATCCATGCACCGCCACGTTTACCCTGACGCGCGTACATATCAAGATAGAACAAGCCTAGTGAGCTGCCGTCTTTGTTAAAGATTTCATAAGCGGTGACGTCTTTGTGCCATGCAGGTAAGTCGTTACGTGACTTAAAGGTGATGCCGTACAATTTTTCCATCGCGAAGAATAGGCCGTCGTTTAGTACGGTATTCATTTCAAAGTATGGCTTAACTTGACTGTCGTCTAGGTCATATTTTGCTGCGCGAACTTTTTCGGCGTAGTAAGCCCAGTCCCATGCTTCAAGGGTAAAGTCTTTACCGTCTTTAACGATTTCGGCTTGAATATCAGCGGCTTCAATTTTGGCTTTAACCAAAGCTTTAGGTGCTAAGTCATCTAAAATACCATAAACCGCTTCTGGGTTTTGCGCCATTTGATCGCCAAGCGAATAAGCGGCCCAGGTTGGGTAACCTAATAGTTTGGCTTTTTGTGCACGCAGTTGGGCGATTTTGATGTTAAGCGGGCTGTTGGTGTCCATTGCGCGATAAGCTGAAGTTTCCCAAAGCTGTTTACGTAAATCGCGGTTTTTAAGGCTAGACAGTAACGGTTGGGTGGTGGTGTTAACCAGAGTAATCATGTAACCGGTTTTGCCTGCCGCTTTTGCTGCTGCAGCTAATGATGCGATGTCATTGTCTGACAAGCCGTCGAGCATGGCTTTGTCTTCAACCACTATCACGTCATCTTTAAATGACTTTAAAACGTTTTGTGAGAAGCTGGTTTCAAGCTTAGCAAGCTCGCCGTTTAGTTCACGCATTTGGGCTTTGTCTTCTGCTGACAATTCAGCACCTGCGCGCACAAAGCGTTCGTAATAGACGTCTACTAAACGTAAGTCTTCGCCGGTTAATGTGGCTTTGTTTTTGTAAATGGCTTGAATGCGGGCAAACAGCTTTTCATCGAGGTAGATGTTGTCCATGTGCGCGGTCAACTGAGGCACAACTTGCTCTTCAACACTAATGAAGTTGTCGTCTGAAATTAACCCTGTAAGGTTAAAAAACACGCGTTGAGTGCGGTCTAATATCGCGCCGGTTTTTTCAAGTGCTACAACGGTGTTCTCAAACGTTGGTGCGTCAGCGTTGTTAGTAATGGCTGCGATTTCAGCTTTGTGCTCTTTCATGCCTTGTTCAAAGGCAGGTAGGTAGTCAGCTGCATTAAATTTGTCAAACTGCGGCGCCATGTATTGTAATGGGCTTGCGACTAATAGCGCGTTTTCGGCGGTTGCAGGTGCTTTGGTCGTTGTTGTTGGTGCTTCTGCTGTGGTTTTGCTCGTCATTGCGGTGTCTGCTGTTGGTTCTGAACACGCACTAAGCATCAATGCCGCACTTACGGCAGTGGTAATAAGAGTTTTACGCATTAATATATCCTTGGGCACGGCCCGATTGTAGTGCTTTTATGCCTATTTCAAATGTGGTAAATACCGAAAAATAGTGACCATAAAAACGAAAGTAAATACCTTGATACAATACCAAGCCTACGGCTGTAGGCATAGGGTAATGCGATTAACGAAGATTAATTTTTGTAACCAAACTTACCAAGGGTGATATTTGTTGGGTTTTAGTGCTGTTTATGGTGAATTCTAGTGGCTATTTGTGAGTTTTCACGTAGTTTAAAAGAGAGAAAAGGCATGATGAGGGCGTTAGATGAAAGCTGGTAAGCATGATACACAATTGCTCAAGCTCGCGATGGAGATTGGGATGGGTTACGCACAAAAACGTGGCTTTGACGATTTTGGTAAAGGTATTTCGCCTAAAGACAAAGTGGAATGTATTTATCGATTATTAGTGCAAGACAAGCTAATACAACCGCTCGCTGAAGATAAAGACGACGGCCCCAACCGTAAACATAAATTGATATTGTGGATTAGTAAGCAGTTACCGAAAGAGCATGAATTATTGAATTAACATGACTTGATGATGTTTAAAAAAGCCCAGGTGAAAGACTATTTCATCTGGGCTTTTTTGGTTGATACGATTAAAGCTTGATTTGATTAATCAGAACAACTGCCTTAGCGCGATTCAATTTCAACAATTTTTAAGCTGATGAGCTTTTGCTGCCACTGTTGTTGATTAATTCCTTCTATCCACAACACTGGCGATTGGCGGTGTTGGCCTTTACGTAAATACGTTTCTGGCATGCGGACAATGGCTTCCCAGGCTTCTAGGGTTTCGGTTTTGATTAAACCACCCTGATCGTTAAAGAAACTGGCCTCGACATTCACCACGATGACATGTTCGCCACTGGTGCTGTCAAAATCAAATACTAAACCTAATTCGTTATCTTTCCATTGAGTGTTTGCAAGAGTGATTGTAATGCCATCTCTTGTCGTGCGGCCCATTAATTCAGGTTGTGCCATCGCACTGGCGGTTAAGCGCGTGGTAGCCATTGGCGCCACCGTCGTTACGACCGCAGGCTTGGCGTTTGTGGTATCGACAGCCATTTTGGCATCAGCAGTATTCACCGCACTGGTTGCTGGCGCAGCGAGTGCAGTGACTGCAACTGGCGCTGTGGGTGTTTGAATAGCCGTAGCAGGTTGCGCCACGGTTTCGGTAATAATGTATTCCCAGGTGAAGTCGTCTTTTAGGCGGACATTAGTGCCGTTTTCTAAGGTGATCACCGCAACATCGGCAGCCATTGCCGCTGGGGCAAGTAATAAGAAGAGGGCTGATGCAATCGCATTAAGTTTGGTTTTCATCTATTCATCCTGATTTATGAGTCGTTAATGAGGTAATTCTACGTTTATTTAAGGGGTAACAGGAAAATATTTTAAGGTGAGTTATAAGCCAAATTTAAGGTTCGTGGCCGCAGTAAATATCAACAAAGACGGGTTATGGCTCATCAAAAAATGTATAACAGCGAGTCGTTTTTCTGGTTTATATCAGCAAATGCTTAAGGTGATTTGGCTCATAAAACGCAACATTGGCCCTAAAAACGGGTTTCGATTTACAGAGTAAAGAGTAAACTCATCCTTAACATGTAAAATTTATACATGAATAAATAATATTTGAGGAGTAGAGTTATGTTTTGTGTGCAATGTGAGCAAACCATTAGAACACCAGAAGGCAATGGCTGTAGTTACTCGCAAGGTATGTGCGGCAAGCTAGCGTCGACGTCTGATATTCAAGATTTATTAATCTATATGCTACAAGGCGTGTCGGCTTATGCTGTTAAAGCGCGTGAGTTTGGCATTGTAGATAACGACATTGACACTTTTGTGCCTAAAGCCTTTTTTGCCACGTTAACTAACGTAAATTTCGACGATGAACGCTTAATTGATTATGCCTACCAGGCACAGACGTATCGCGACCAATTAAAAGCGGCTTACATTGCTGCTTGTAAAAGCAAAGGCGTTGAACCAGAAATGGTGAGTGGCCAAGGTGAACTATTACTGGCGACATCAAAACCTGAAATTTTAGCTCAAGCACCCATTGCACTGCTTAATCGTGGTGACGTAAATGAAGACATTTTAGGCTTACGTTTATTATGCCTATATGGCTTAAAAGGCGCTGCGGCTTATATGGAGCATGCTCGCGTATTAGATCAAACTGATGTTGATGTGGCTGCTGAGTTCCATAAAATTATGGCATTTTTAGGCGAAGACTCTGTTGATGCAGACAAGTTATTTGCGACTGCAATGGAAATTGGCCAACTAAACTACCGCATTATGGCGATGTTAGATTTAGGCGAAACCACCTCTTTTGGCCATCCTGAGCCAACACAAGTGAATACCAAATCTGTTAAAGGTAAAGCGATTTTAGTGTCTGGTCACGACATGAAAGACTTAGAGCTTATTCTTGAGCAAACCGCAGGCAAGGGTATTAATGTCTTTACTCACGGCGAAATGTTACCAGCACTTGCTTACCCAGCATTTAAAAAATACTCGCATTTAGTCGGTAACTACGGCGGCGCTTGGCAAAATCAGCAAAAAGAATTTGCCACTTTCCCTGGTGCAGTAGTCATGACCTCAAACTGTATTATCGACCCTACAGTCGGCGAATATTCTGACCGTATTTATACCCGTAGTATCGTAGGTTGGCCTGGTGTGACTCACGTTGAAGGTGATGATTTCAGCGAAGTGATTAACAAAGCCCTTGAACTTGAAGGTTTTGCTTATGACGAAATTCCACACATGATCACCATCGGCTTTGCCCGTAATGCCTTAATGGCAGCGGCACCAACCGTAGTTGAAAACGTTAAGAATGGTTCTATTAAGCACTTCTTCTTAATTGGCGGTTGTGATGGCGACAAGTTGGAGCGTAATTACTTTACCGATTTAGCTAAATCAGTGCCTGACGATTCAATTATTTTGACCTTAGGTTGCGGTAAGTACAAATTCAATAAATTAGACTTTGGTGACATCAATGGCATACCACGCTTATTAGATGTGGGCCAATGTAACGATGCTTATTCTGCTATCCAGTTAGCCTTAGCATTAAAAGATATTTTTGAGTGTGACCTTAACGATTTACCGTTGAGCCTGGTGTTGTCGTGGTTTGAGCAAAAAGCGATTGTAGTGTTGTTAACTCTGTTATCGCTAGGTGTGAAAAACATCCGTACCGGGCCTACTGCGCCAGCGTTTTTATCTGACAATCTAATGACTATTTTAGAGCAGCAGTTTGGTTTACGTGGCACTACTGATGTTGCGTCAGACTTAAAAGCGATGATGAAAGTGGCGTAATTCGCCCTAAAAATCGTGCATTTATGTTACCCGTATTTGCACGATAACGATTACAGGCGATATGAGAAGTTCATATCGCGATCGGTATTTTTTACTGCGTTAAAGGTGTCAAAATGAGTAGTGCTCCCTCAATTGGTTTTTCATTTTCACAAGCGCTTTCTGCCCAAGCGGCAAAAAAGGTGACTCCTGTTATCGATACCCCTGTTTTCAAGACCTCGCCTACGGTGCAACCGCCTGTATTGACAGGCTCGAAGGCACTTTGGGCTGCTGAAAACTGGCAACGAGGAGAAGTGCAACTGCGTTGTATTGAAAAGTGGAATGAAACCCATGATGTGGTGAGCTTTCGATTTCAAGGACTGACACCGGTTAAGTTTAATTTTAAACCGGGACAGTTTATTACCTTTAAACTCGACATTAATGGCGACAAAGTTTATCGCAGTTACACTATTTCATCGTCACCTTCACGGCCATTTTCGTTAGTGGTTACGGTTAAAAAAATCGTTGGTGGTTTGGTGTCTAATTACTTAACAGAGTCGCTCAATGTTGGCGATGATGTGACGGTAACGGGCCCTGATGGCATATTTAACTTGATCGACATTGAAGCCGATAAGTACTTATTGTTAAGTGCCGGTTGCGGTGTCACGCCAATGCATTCTATGTCGCGCTGGTTGTGCGATACCACCACCGACAGCGATATTGCCTTTGTACACAGTGCTAAAACGGTTCATGACATTATGTTTGCCGATTCGATGGCATCAATGGCATCTCGAAGCCCGAGTTTTAATCTTAATTATGTACTTGAGTCCGACAGTAATAAGCAAGAGTTAACCGCTAAACATACTTCTACAGGCTGCGAAGGTGGTCGCTTAAGCTTAGAAACCTTAGTCAAGTTAGTACCCGATTATCAACAACGTACTGTATTTGTATGCGGACCTGAGCCCTACATGGCTGCGGTAAAATTAATGCTTGAAACCGCCGAATTTGATATGAGTCAGTTTAATCAAGAAAGCTTTGGCGCAAGTAGCGCTCTAGGCTTAAAAGCGGCGTTAGACAGTAATCCATCAACTGAACGGTTTATGTTGAGTATTGGTGACAAGCAGGTTGAATTAAGCGGCGATCAAAGCTTACTTGACGGCATAGAGTCTGCAAAATTACCGATGATTGCGGCTTGCCGAACGGGCGTATGTGGTGCATGTAAATGTCAGGTTGTTTCAGGCACTACTGTGTCGTCTAGCAAGATGGCATTAACCGCTGAAGAAATTGCGGCAGGTTTTGTATTGGCGTGCTCGACTAAAATGACC
This sequence comes from Shewanella sp. MF05913, assembly GCF_059758095.1. Lineage (NCBI taxonomy): Bacteria > Pseudomonadati > Pseudomonadota > Gammaproteobacteria > Alteromonadales > Shewanellaceae > Shewanella > Shewanella sp. MF05913. The sequence continues at coordinate 135,896 of NZ_JCAYNT010000005.1, read as the reverse complement.
TCGAATGTGCAGCTCAAAATGTAACGACTTGTTCGACATAGTTAACGTTAAATGAATACTAAAAATCCCTTAATAGTGGCTCTATTAAGGGATTTTTATTTGGGTTAGCTGTTATCCGCAGAACCACCAGTTTTGAGTGAAATAGCATACCGATTAAAGGTAAATTCGCCTTCTTGATACTGCGAGTGATAAATCATCCCAAGCTTAGTGACGACATTAATTGAGCCTGTGTTCACGTCCGCCACATCGGCATAAACAACGTCTAAATCCATGTGTGCTTTAGCATAATCAATACAAGCCTGATTGGCTTCTGTTGCTAAACCCTGGCCCCAATAATCTGGATGCAAGCGATAACCAATATCGACGGCATTAATACGAGTTTCATTTTTAAAACCGCAAAAACCAATCACAGTATTAGTGTCTTTAACGACGACCGCCCAGCGGCCAAAACCATACTGTTGATATTCCACCAGCCAAATATTGCGGATGATGTTTTCGGCATCCATTAACGTGGTGCACACGCCCGCATCGCCGGTATATCGATTCACTTGCTCTGGGGTATTAAAGTGCAACACCGCGGGGGCATCTTCAAGGGTGAACTCTCGGATAATGAGTCTGGGTGTTTCGGTAATCATTTTCATTGGCTTACCTTATTTTTATTATGCATTGGCAATGATGTCGCTCAAACGCCTTACCACCTAGCGTGAGCTTGTGCTAGGTTAACATACTCAATTCCCGACATTTAAGAATAATAATATGACCCGCCTACGTCTTGCTTACCCCATATTAGCGCTTGCACTTACTGCTTCGTCACTGTCATTGAATGCTGTGGCGAATACCAAGCTAGATCAATCAGTAGCTCAAGCCTTACCTAAGCTGGAAAAGCTTTACCTGCATTTACACCAGCATCCTGAACTGTCGTACCAAGAAAAAGCCACCAGCGAGCGTATGGCCACAGAGCTTAAGCAGCTTGGGTTTGAAGTAACGTCTAATTTTGGCGGTTATGGTGTGGTCGGCATATTGCAAAATGGAGAAGGGCCGGTAGTGATGATCCGCGCTGACATTGACGGCTTACCGATTACTGAACAAACCGGAAAGGATTACGCCTCAACCGTCACCACGGTCGATGCAAACAATAATACTGTGGGTATTATGCATGGCTGTGGTCACGATATTCATATGACCAGCCTTATTGGTACGGCTGAGCAATTGGTAAAACATAAAGCAGATTGGCAGGGCACATTAATGATGGTGGCCCAACCCGCAGAAGAGGTGGGTGGCGGCGCCAAAGCCATGCTAAAACAGGGGCTATTTAGTCAATTCCCCACGCCAGACAGCATCATTGGTTTGCATGTGAGCGCGTCCATTCCTGCCGGCAAAGTCGGTACTGTGAGCGGTTATGCATTGGCGAATGTCGACTCGGTTGATATTACCATTAAAGGCAAGGGCGGCCATGGCGCTTATCCGCATGCCACTGTTGACCCCGTGGTACTTGCTGCGCGCACTGTGTTGGCATTACAAACCATAGTAAGCCGTGAAGTGTCGCCGTTAGAGCCTAATGTCATCACGGTGGGCTCAATTCATGGCGGCTCAAAGCACAATATTATTTCAGATGAAGTAAAGCTTCAGCTCACCTTGCGCTCATATAACCCTGAGGTGCGCGAACAACAAATTGCGGCGATTAAACGTATCACCGCGGGTATTGCGATGAGTGCTGGCTTGCCTGACAAGTTAGCGCCAGTAGTGTATGTGCATGACGATGAAACTATTCCATCAACGTACAATGATCCAACATTAGCCGCTAAGGTTAAAGCCAGTATTGAAGCTGAGCTTGGCAGTGACAATGTGCTTATTGCGCCACCCGTGATGGCAGGTGAAGACTTTGGTTTGTATGGTCTCACCCCTGAAAAACGCCCCATTACATTGTTTTGGCTTGGCGGCGTTGATCCTAAGCAATATCAGGCCAGTGTCGACTCGGGCAATGCGCTACCATCTTTGCATTCAAGTCAATTTGCACCCGATTACAAATTAACTATTCGCACGGGTGTTAGGGCTATGACGCGGACTGCGATGGATTTATTTAACCTGAGTTCGGAATAGGGGATGAATTTATACTATTTAAAATCAACATGTTACCCCTTCTCACTTTCAAGCTTGTCATTTGTTCTGCTAACAAGGCGAATTGACGCGTCAATAGCTAGCCTATTGTAAGTCGATTCAACGCAGTTAGCAGGGCAAAGGACTGTTTGAAAGGCGTTTATTATCCCGAGCTCAGGTTATTTAATCAAACAGCGCAATAAACGCAAACGAAATCGCCACAATAGCGGCTATAATGGCCGCTATTGTTGTGTTTAACCTTGTGGGCATTTTATGATTATTTTTAGCACCAACCTTGGCGATTTTACCGTTGAATTGGAAATGGAACGCGCGCCAGTGTCGTCGAAAAACTTTTTAAAGTATTGTCAGGATGGCTTTTATGAAGGCACGATATTTCATCGGGTAATTAAAGGCTTTATGGTGCAGGGCGGTGGCTTAACAGCCAAAATGAAAGAAAAGCCAACCCGCGACCCGATTGCTAATGAAGCCAACAAAGGCTTAAAAAATGTGATCGGTACTTTAGCGATGGCGCGTACAGATGCACCGCATTCAGCGACAGGGCAGTTTTTTATTAATGTGGCTAACAATGACTTTTTAGACCATACAGGCACCACTAATGCCGGTTGGGGTTATGCGGTATTTGCCAAAGTGACTGCGGGTATGGACGTTATTCAGCAAATGGAACGTGTAAAAACCACCACGGTAGCAGGGCATGAAGATGTACCACGTGAGCCAATAGTGGTTGAGAAAGTGACCATTGTTGATGAGCCAACGGTTGCTTAACTTTAGATTGTCATTTTAGAAATGATTATTTAAGTGGTTTTTCTAGCCCAATAAAAAAGGTTCGACAGTGATGTCGAACCTTTTTTTGACTGTACTTAAGCGATAAAACCCAAGCGATAAAACTCAAGCGATAAAACCTAAGCGATAAAACTTAAGATGCCATTACTCATAAACATTAAAGTGAGTAACGGATACCAATGGCGACACCGTCATCTTCAGACAGCTCCATTCTTGCTTGCTGATCTTTGTCGTTACTGCTGAAATCGCTGTAATCACGACGAGCTTCTAGGTAAACAACGGTATTAACGTCAAATACATAGTGCAAACCCATTACCACAAATTGACGCTTAAATTCGTCTTCTGGATCGGCATTGTAGTTAGGCTGAATCACGTAGTCTTTACCCGCATCAAGGATGTTGTAAGACACAAAGGTACGGATGTTATTATCAAACATATATGAGAATAACGACTCTACACCCACGGCTTTATCAATTAAACGGCCAATATTATCGGTGTCGTGGTTTTCGTTGTGGTTAATGTTCGCAGCAGCGTATAAACCATGTTGGTCGAAGTTACCCCAGGTAACCCCCATACCGTAAATAATGTCTTCTGCTGTAGACGTGTTGCCGTTTCCAAACGTCACATCAAATTCGCCACGGTTTACACCCGCAGTGAATACTAATTTGTCTGTTGCTTGGTAAGTTAATGCGCCACCGTAGGTATAGTTGTATTCAACTTTTTGCGCCTCAACGGCACCAGAAGTCCATAAATCTATACAAGCGTCTTCGGTAATATCTTCAATGTCACAGGTATAAAACTCGCTGTTTTTTAACTGTACTTGTACTGCAAAGCTTACGTCGCCAAAGCTGTTGCGGTATTGCACGGTTTTGTCACCGCGGCCGACACCATTTACTGCGCCATCGTCTTTGTTATAGGTGTAAACACCTGCTGTATTACCGTCCCATACAAAACCATAGTTAGTGTTGTATACCACGTCATACCAAGCACCCCATTGCTTGCCAATAGTGAGGCTGCCGTATTCGTCGTGTGACAAACCAGCGTAACCTAAACGGTTATAAAAAAACTCTTCTTGAATGGACTCAAAACGATTGTTGTAAACAATGTCTGTGCTACCAACAGGATTAACGCCCCATTCTAATTTTGCATAGGCTTTCCAACCATCATGCAATTGACGTTCAAAACCAAAATTAATACGAGATGCACCGTTAACCACTTCCGTTTCACCTTGAGTGTTGATCACGCGAGCATCAACAAAACCACCAATTTGAACGGCGTTAACGTCGTCTTTAAAAATTTCTGTTGCCGAAACTGAAGGCGCAATCAGAACGCTTGAAATTAATGCAGCAACTAAAGTCTTTTTCATTTTAATCTCTTGTCTTGTTGTTTGAGTAAGCACAGTTTAGTCCATTAACTCATCTATCCATTGAGGCGATGCAGAGTAGCAAACACATTAAGTTTTCTCAAAGTGAAATATGCTCAAAAAGAGCGATATTGCTCATAAAAATTAATCATCAATGACTTAGTATAAATCCGTGTTAACAAGTGGTTAACGCATGAGGTTAGTTGTTAACTTGTGGTTAATTATGCATTTAATGTGATTTTTTATTTTGATGTGGTTGCGGTCACTTTTTGAGTATTTCTTTGACCTAGATCGCTATTTTATTCTGCAAATGGCATAGGCTTAACTTAAGGACTTTGTTTAAAACGTAAATAGAGAGGAGTGACATTATGCAAATGACATTGCAGTTTTTCGGTGCGACTGAAGAGGTTACCGGTTCATGCCACTTACTTACGGTTGGTGGTCAGCAAGTGTTGCTTGATTGCGGACTTATTCAAGGCGGTAAAGCGGATGAATTACGTAATCATGATCCCTTTCCATTCCAAGCAGAGCAAATTCACGCGGTGGTGTTAAGCCATGCCCATATTGATCATTCAGGACGGCTCGCCTATTTGGTCAAGCAAGGTTATAGCGGCCCCATTTACACTCAACGAGCGACGGCACAATTATGCGACATTATGTTGCGCGACGCTGCGATGCTACAAGAGCGTGATACAGAAAGGACCAATAAAAAGCGTGCTAAGCACGATTTAGAAGAGCTCGAGCCATTGTTTACGGAAGAAGATGTCGAGCAGGTGTTAACCCAGTTTGTGGTTCTCGATTATGGTCAGCGAGTAAAGGTGGCAGACGAAATAGAAGTCTGTTTATCTGATGCGGGGCATATTTTGGGTTCTGCTGTGGTTGAGTTGTGGCTAGGGCAACAACCTGAACAGAAAAAATTGGTGTTTAGCGGTGACTTAGGCCGAGCAGGCATGCCTATTTTGGATGATCCTACCTTTATCGATAAAGCTGATTTAGTGTTGATGGAAAGCACTTACGGCAACCGTTTACACCGCAGCTGGCAGGACACTCTGGTTGAGCTTAAATCCATTTTTAAAACGACCATTAGTGAAAGTCGCGGTAATATTTTAATTCCAGCATTTTCAGTCGGTCGAGCACAAGAGTTACTGTATCTATTCCATTTGTATGCCAAAGAATGGGATTTATCGCGCTGGCGTATTTGCTTAGACAGCCCAATGGCGATTAAAGCCACACAAGTTTACGTGAACAATTACCCCATACTGGACGATGACTTTAAGCGCTTTACACGTTTATCTCCCGGCAAGCATCCATTACTATCGTGTGCTGAGTTTGTCAGCAGCACCGAGGAGTCTATTGAGCTTAACGACATTCACGAAGGGTTAATAGTGATTGCGGGTAGCGGCATGTGTAATGGTGGCCGAATTCGTAACCATTTTGTGCATAATTTATGGCGTAAAGAAGCCAACATTATTATTTGTGGTTATCAAGCGTTAGGCACGCCAGGGCGCTTATTAGTGGATGGCGCAGAAGAGCTGACCATTCATGGCCAAAGTGTCAAAGTGGCTGCGCGTATTCACACCGTAGGCGGTTTGTCTGCCCATGCTGATCAGGCTGAGTTGCTGCGTTGGTATCATCACTTTGAAGGCTCACCCGCCATTATATTGGTGCATGGTGAGCCCGAAGCGCAGCAAGTGTTAATACAAGCGCTTAATCAAGATGAGGCCACTAAGCCGAAAAGCAGTGCGATTGCGAAGCGCGGAGATTGTTTAGATTTAACTGCGTTACCCAAACTGGTCTGGCTCAATGCTGCCAGTGAATAATCACAAGTTTAAAACGAAAAGAGATAATGGATGCTTAGCCTGCTGGCTAGGCATCAATTTCGTGTTGCAGCTTTTCAATGTCGTCTAAAATCCGCATAAATTTTTGTCCAAAGTCAGTGACTTCGTATTCGACTCTAGGTGGGATTTCGGGATAGTTAATTTTATTCAAAATCCCAAACTCGAGGTTTTTCTTCAGGCATTGATTAAGCACTTTAGTGCTGAGCCCATCAACCGATTTAACCATCTCACCGGGACGATTAATGTTATTGGCGAGCAACTGATACACAGTTAACGACCATTTGCAGCCGTAAATCGTTTCGACCATTCTGGCTGATTTTTCTGGGGCAGACTTTCGCGGAAATAATTTTTCTTTTGTATTCATCAATATGTACCTAAAAGTACCTATGGAACTAAATTGTACTTACTATTCAAGTGGATAGTTTCTCAATAAGCTTATCACACTTATTCGTAACTTAGGTGTCAACAAATGACAGCATTCACTCAAACAACAGCGTTAATTATTGGCGGTACCAGTGGTATTGGTTTTGAAACCGCTAAGCAATTAATCTCCCAAGGCAGTGCCACAATTATTGTCGGCAACAACCCTCAAAAGCTCGACGCTGCCGTTGAGCAGTTATCAGTACTGGGCAAGGTCAGTGGTGTTCAAGCAAACTTATACAACGCACAAGATTTACAGCGCGTAGTTGATATGATTGATGCGCTGGACAGTAAAATAGATTATTTGGTTAATGCGGCAGGTTATTTCAACCCTAAGCCATTTTTAGATCATCAACTGAGTGACTACGACATTTACATGGAGCTTAACAAAGCGATATTTGTGATTTCGCAAGCTGTGGCTAGAAACATGGTTAAGTTTGGCGGTGGCAGTATTGTTAATATTGGCTCTATGTGGGGCAAGCAAGCCATTAAAGCGACTCCGTCTAGTGCTTATTCTATGGCAAAAGCCGGTTTACATGCACTGACTCAACATATGGCGATGGAATTAGCAGAGCATAATATCCGCGTGAACGCTGTGTCGCCAGCGGTAGTGATTACCCCAATTTATGAAGCCTTTATTGAGCCAAAAGATGTTGAAAGCGCATTGGCGGGCTTTAATGGATTCCACCCTATTGGTCGCATTGGTACGCCAGTTGATGTTGCAAACAGCGTAACGTTTTTATTGTCTCCACAAGCGGGCTGGGTGACTGGCGCAATTTGGGATGTTGATGGCGGCGTAATGGCAGGCCGTAATTAAGATCAACCGGCCCTAGTAAGCTCATTTTTGTAATGACAGTAAGCCCTTAAATTATTGATGATTTAAGGGCTTGTGTCTTTTTAATCTGATTTAAATCTATTTACTCTTTTGTTCTGGCTTGGCTGCACGTTAAGCTATGCATAATTCTGTAGTGTGAAATGTGCGAGTAACAAAATGAAGTTAGTTAAAATAGATAAAAGCCAATACCGTTCAGTTAACAATCAGGTGCAAATTGGCTTAGTGGTTACTCTGGCCATTTTGTCGTTAGTGTTTGGTCAGTTGATGATTTATTTCTTTGGCGTTAAGCCGTTACCTGGCGCAGAGTCTTCGGGGAATTTTCATCTTAATTTTACTGGCGTCATTTTAGCGTTAATGGTTTGCAGTTTATTGATCCGCAACCTACGCGAAAAACCCAAGTTTTATGAAGTGTATTACGTGTGGCAACTTAAACAGCTGCAAAACAAAATTTTCCGTAAACTAAAAGCAGTGCAACAAGCGGCCAAAGACAATAACCGTGATGCCTTAGTGATATTGAGTTTTTATTATCAAAGTTTGGCGATAGTTTACGAGTTAGATAACAACACCTTAACCATGTCTAACGTCAATAATGAGCTCGATAAATTACAGCAAGCGATTGAAGCTGCCGGTTTTACTATCGATACCGACGAATTTACTCCCGAGATGCTACAAGCCTTTTAGCCCGATTTTTTACTCTTCAAATAAGGAGCCATGATGTCAATATTGGCTGATATTCCTTTTTCGCTACTCGAACTTGCGCCAATGCGCGAAGATTCCACCATCACCGATACCTTAAAAGACAGTTTAGGTTATGCCCAGCATGCAGAAAGCCTGGGTATTAATCGTTTTTGGTTAGCCGAACATCACAATATGCCAGGCATTATTTGCTCGGCAACATCAATTCTGATTGGTTATATTGCGGGTGGCACTAAGCGCATTAGAGTGGGCGCGGGTGGCATTATGCTGCCTAATCATGCGCCGCTTGTGGTGGCAGAGCAATTTGGCACCTTAGCCAGTTTGTATCCAGGGCGGATTGATTTAGGCCTAGGCCGTGCGCCGGGCAGTGACCCGGTAACCAGCTTAGCGCTTAATCGTGATACCCAGCGGGCAGAGCATTTCCCCGATGAGGTCAGTGAGCTGCAATCATTACTCGGCCCACGTGAAGCGCGCCAAATTGGGCAAGCTAAAGCGGTAAGGGCTATTCCGGGCGAGAATACCAATGTACCGATATGGTTATTAGGTTCAAGTTTGTTCAGTGCGCAACTCGCGGCACAACGTGGTTTGCCGTATGTGTTTGCGGGCCATTTTGCACCACGCTTTTTATCAGAAGCCATTGCGCTATATCGCCGTGAATTTACCCCGTCGGCAGTGCTCGCTAAACCTTATGTGATGGTTGGGTTACCGTTAGTGGCAGCGCCTACCGATGAAGAAGCGCAGTTCCTAAGCACCACATCAAAACAACGTATTTTAGCGCTTATTCGTGGCGAGGAAATGTGGCTAAAACCACCTATCGACAGCATGGATGGGTTGTGGAGCGAGCAAGAAAAAAGCTATGTCGATAGTTTCTTAAGCTTATCTATTTGCGGTGGCCCAGCGACCATTAAGCATCGTTTGGAGGTGTTTGTTGAGCAGCTTGGCGTAGATGAAGTGATGTTTACTAACGATTTATACCGCAACGAGCACCGCTTGCGCGCACTCGATATTTTAATGAGTATTAAGGCGTAGTTACAACTCTCTAGGTATCCAACAACAAAAAACCAAGACTCGCGTCTTGGTTTTTTTTGGCTAAACACACCTTACGCAGTAATTTTTTGCGTTAAATCGCTTGGCCATTAACGGTTAATTTTACATCAATGTTGCCACGTACTGCATTTGAATATGGGCAAACTTGGTGTGCTGTTTTAACCAGCTTTTCTGCTGCTTCCTGGTCTAAATCAAGTTCAACTGCAAGGGCGACTGTAAGTGCAAATCCGCCATTATCGTTAGGGCCAATACCTACTGTTGCTGTGGTTGGCGCCGCTTTGATGGCCACTTTCCCTTGGGTCGCGACGTGCAATATTGCGTTTGAGAAACATGCGGCATAACCTGCGGCAAATAATTGTTCTGGGTTAGTAAACTCACCGCTGCCACCCATTTCTTTTGGGTAACTTAATTGTAAGTCGACTTTTTTGTCGTCGGTAGAAACTTGACCATTACGGCCGGCTAATGCTGTTGCTGAAGTGGTGTATAACGTTGACATAATAAACCTCGTGTATAAGTAAACTATTTTAAGTTATGTATAATTTAAGTTGTGTGCAATCTAATTGTGTTCACTATAACTAAGCGAAAATTAAAATGCAACTACATTGTGCGCAATTTAATTTTTAACCAGTTCACTTCACGTTAAAAAGCCGCGTATGAATAGGCATTATTTGAAAATCGTTTACGGGTGCAGGCAAGGCGGGGTTGTCATGATTTTGTCACTGTTATGTCATCGTTTACTTTCACAATAGGCGCTCATTAGACCTCTTTGGCTATGACTGACATAGCCGCATGTGAATAGTAAAAATAAGGATTTGTTTATGAAACGGTTTGTCACTCGTCGTGATTTTCTAGCTATGTCGGCCAAGGGCGTTGGTGCTGTTGTCGTGTCTTACGGTTTAATGGGTTGTAATAGTGATGACGACGATGTTATTTCAGGTCAGTTTTTACAAGGTGTTGCCAGTGGTGATCCAGCAACAGATGCCGTGATCTTATGGACGCGAGTCACTCCAGATACGCCAGGCGATATAACGGTGTCATGGGAAGTGGCGACAGACAGTGACTTTACTGATTTGGTCACAAATGGCAAAACCGTTACTAATGATAGCCGCGACTATACCGTTAAAATTGATGCCGTGGGATTAGTGGCCGGCCAGCAATATTTTTATCGCTTTAACGCGGGCGAAAACGTATCGGAGGTGGGGCAAACTCGCACTTTACCTGAGGGCAGTGTTGATTCGGTTAAGCTTGCGGTAATGTCGTGTGCTAATTTCCCTGCAGGTTATTTCAATGTGTACGAAATGGCCGCTCAGCAAGATGATTTAGATGCAGTGGTGCATTTAGGGGATTACCTATATGAGTATGCTCGTGGTGAATATGCCAGCGAAAATGCTGCCGCATTAGGTCGTGAAGTTTTACCTGAAGGTGAGCTGTTTCTATTAGCCGATTACCGTACTCGTTATAGCCAATACCGAAGCGATGTAAGCTTACAAAAGCTGCATGCCAAAGTGCCGTTTATTACGGTGTGGGACGACCATGAAGTTGCCAATGACACCTGGAAAGACGGCGCAGAAAATCATAACGACGGTGAAGGTGATTTTGATGAGCGCAAAGCCGCTGCCTTGCAAGCTTATTTTGAGTGGCTGCCAATCCGACCTTGGAGTGAGGGTAATCATGAAGAAATCTACAGAAGTTTTAATTTCGGTAACTTGGTTGATTTGCACATGCTCGATACTCGTGTGCTGGGTCGCGATAAACAATTAGAATACGGCGACTACATTGACCCTGCTACCGGTTCGTTTAACAGCGACACGTTTTTGGCTGCGGTCACCGACACCAATCGCACGCTACTTGGGCAAACACAACTATTGTGGCTACAACAAACCTTGTTGCAGAGTACAGCTAAATGGCAGGTATTAGGACAACAGGTGTTAATGGGTAAAATGTTAATGCCCGCCGCCATTGCAACTCAGCAAATGAGTATTCCACAATTTGCTGAGCTGGCCGGCATTGCCCAATTGGCAGGGCGAGCACAAGCTGGGGACAGCACATTAACGGCAGAACAACTGGCGTACTTACAAGCTAATCAAGACAAGTTGACCCCAGAGGTGATGGCGTTATTACAATTGCCATCTATTCCGTACAATTTAGACGCGTGGGACGGTTACGCCTACGAGCGTGAAGTGATTTACGCGACCGCCAAATCGTTAAATCATAATTTAGTGGTAATTGCGGGCGACACCCATAATGCCTGGGCAAGTGAGTTAACAGACACCAACGGAAGTGTCGTGGGTGTTGAATTTGCTACCAGCTCAGTATCGTCACCTGGGCTCGAGTATTACTTAGGTTTGTCTGATGCTGAGATGCCTGCAACCGAAGCAGCCATCGTGGGCTTAATTAGCGACCTTAAATACGCTAACTTAAAAGATCGCGGTTATTTATTACTGACTTTCACAGCTGATGCAGTACGCAGTGATTGGCAATACGTAGATACCATTTTAGATAAAAGCTTTACGAGTTTAGATGCGCGTAATTACAGCGCAACGAGTGCAGTGGGTAATCCACAAATCTCGTAAGCCAGATTTTGGGTTAACCAAACAATTCAGCCACCTTTTTGGTGGCTTAATTGTTTGTCGTCAATAGTCGATAGACTGTCGATTAATCTATCGTCAGCACGACAATTTTTAATGGGTGATTATCATCAAATGCAGGGAAGTCTTGATGGCAGTCTAACCACTGTGTTGCAGTGACTTTACGGCCCTGTTTTTCAACGCAGCGCACCAGGCTGTCATACCATGCCTGACGATCCACTTTGGCGACATTGTTACAACACACAATTTTACCACCAGCTTTAGTGGTGAGCACTGCGGGTTTAAATAACCCCTGATAATCATTCACTAAATCAACAATGCCAAAGGCGCTTTTAGCAAAGCGTGGTGGGTCTAAAAACACTAAATCAAATTGCATGGCCCGCAGTTTTGGGTATTTAGGCAGTTTTTGATTGCGACGTCCGCCAACCGGTAAACCCGCTAATTGACGCAGCGCCGGAAACGCATCGCTTTGCACAAACTCACACACATCGGTGACCTTGTTTAACTCGGCATTTTTTTGCCCTGCTGCTAATGCAAATGATGAAAAATCGACATTCATCACTTTACGCGCGCCGCCCATGGCTGCGGCAATACCAATGCCACAAGTGTACGAAAACAGGTTGAGCACGGTTTTACCATTACTGTTGTCACACACATATTCACGACCAATGCGCATGTCTAAAAACAACAGCGGGTCTTGACCTTCGTGGCGTAGCTTAGAGGTAAACAGAATGCCGTTTTCACGGATAACTTGTTCGGTTTGGGCGTAATCCTGGGCTTCATTTACGCCAGCGTTGGCGACTCGCGAGTGGCTGCCTGAGCGATCGTTGTAAACGATATGAAAGTCAGCATGAGCGGTCAGCACACTTGAAATCTCTGCCAGTTGCTCGTCTGATAATGTCTGGTGAAATGTTTGGATTAACCACGCATCGCCGTAACGGTCAATATTAAGGCCATTTTCGCCTTCTACAGTGCCATGAAATACCCGATAACAATCGGTGTTATGTTGCTTAGCGTGCTCAAAAAAGGCAGCGCGTTTCGCTAACGCATCAGTTAAAACAGCTTGAATAGACATGGACACTCGATAATGGCGGGGCAATTTGCGCGGAGTATAGCAAACAATCACCTCGAATGTGGTAGCGAGATTATCGATAAAGCTTCACTTTATTCGGGGAGAAATACCTTAAAGGTTTTGTCGGCAACAATTTTGCCATTGAGTTCAAGTGTCATTCGCCAGTTACCGACTTTGTTGTTTACTGGAGTCCAAATGCAATCATCATTAATGTGGTAGTGAGATTATCGATAAAGCTTCACTTTATTCGGGGAGAAATACCTTAAAGGTTTTGTCGGCAACAATTTTGCCATTGAGCTCAAGAGTCATTCGCCAGTTGCCAACTTTGTTATTTACTGGCGCCCAAATGCAATCACCCAGGTAAAAGCGCCAATCGTTTTCTTTGATCGATACCCAATCAACCTGACGATGCATGTTTCAGAGCTTCACCGTGTTTTCAATACTAAGCGCGTTAATGCGGTAATGTAGGCACCTTATAAATTAGCGCAACAACGTAGTGGGAACACGGTGAAGCTCCCAAAGGGCAAGTTTTACACGCGTTTATGCTGCGTTATCGATTTTGGAAAGGGATAACCATTACCAGCAATAAATGCCTTGCCTAAACGTGTGTAAACTCTTGCTGAAATCGAGCATCTTCAGGTCGATTGGGTATTAACCGTCCCATCAAACGGTGGTCTCACATTGCCATCGTCATCAGGAATATCAGGATGATATATGCAGTAGGTTAATACTTGGTTTTTGGCTTTTTTGATCCTAGCAATAAAGCCAAACTCAGTATCGATAACGGCGGGAACGTGAACTGTCGCCTCTAAAAAACGTGGCAAGTCATCGCTCTCGCTGTTCCATTGGCTAAAGAGTCCACTATAAACAATGCTGACGTCGGCTTTTAGCTTACTCAAATCAGATTAACCTTTGCTGTGCTCTTTTAGGTACTTAATCGCTGCTTGCAGAGCAAAATCATAACCTTGCGCTCCTAGCCCACAAATAACCCCTAGGGCTTTGTCTGAAAAATACGAATGGTGTCTAAAAGGCTCACGCGCATGCACATTGGATAAATGCACTTCAATAAACGGAATGGCAACGCCGAGTATCGCGTCACGCAGGGCTACACTGGTGTGGGTAAATGCAGCGGGATTGATGATAATAAACTGGGCATCGGTTGCATGAATCGCATCAATAATCTGGTATTCAGAGTTCGATTGAATGTGCTCTAACGTGACACCAACCTGGTTTGCGGCATCGGTTAAATCGCTCACAATAGTGGCTAAGGTTTGATGGCCATAGTGGCCCGGCTCGCGACGGCCAAGCAAATTTAGATTAGGGCCGTTAATCACTAAAACTTTGGCTGTGCTGCTCATGGGACTTCCTGTGTTGTGGGCGATAAGCGAATGAGTCCATTCTTACTGAAGATGCGCGCGTGGTAAACCTAAAAATGTTCATCTCACGGCTAAATATGCATTAATAGCCGGTTTTATTTTGACGCATAGCTTTGGTGGCACCACGCTGCTTTTTGGTTTCTATCCGTCTTGTTTGGCTGCCTTTGGTCGCTTTGGTCGGTATGCGCTTCTTTTGTACTATGCCGACACTTTTTACCAGCTCAATAAATTGTTCTAACGCGGTTTGGCGATTAAAATCCTGGCTTCTTGATTGTTGACATTTAATGACAATTTTTCCGCTTTTAGTAATGCGGTGATCGGCTTTGGCTAACAGCTTTTGTTGATAAAATTCAGGCAAAGACGATGACGCAATATCGAAGCTAAGCTGGGCCGCTGTCGATACTTTATTAACATTTTGACCGCCAGCGCCACTTGAGCGAACAAACTGCCATTCGACTTCGTTGTCTTGCAATATGACTCGTTGAGTAATTTGTATCATTCTGTTGAGGAAGTCCCCTTAAATTTATTCAATATCAGGTCATTATACCGTAATTGGGCATGTATTTCAGCGGTGGCCATTTATGAGTCTTAGCGTTAACTCGCCACGACACCAGTAAAACTCTGACTGCGCTCTGAGTTATTACATATTTAATGAAATCAATTGCAGAGTTTTGCTATCATGAGCGCCATTATTGCTTTACACGATAGCATCACCGTATAAAGCCTGTTCTATCGCCTGATGATCAGGCTGGAGTTAGCGTTATGTTGTGTCAAATCCCCGATATTACCAAGGGTGTCATTAGTTTATTTGTCAGTGGTCGCTTATCTGCGCCAGATTACCGTACCCGTTTACAGCCTGCTATTCGTGCCTATCGTAAAGATTGGGACCAGGTGTGTTTGTATATCGAAGCCGATGTATTGCTCGAAGGCTGGGACTTTGGTTCATTAACCGGCAGTGGTGAAGTGCAATTACCTGCTTTTGATGCGCTAGTGTTTGTTGGCGGCCCAGATTGGGTGGGTAATGCTGTACGTTTAATGGGACCATTTATGCAAGGTGAGGTAGCATGGTTTCCGTTATCGCAAAAACAAGATGCTATTGCGTGGATTGCTAAACGTTCAAAGTGTTAGTTTATGGTTTGCTGATACCGAAAAGGGTCAACAAATTCCGAATATTTATTAGAAAAGGATAGCTTATTTATGTCTTTATCAAAATTAGTTGCTGCTTCAAGCGCATTGTTATTAACCCTTAGCCTTACCGCTTGTGCACCTGAAGTCGGCAGCGATGCTTGGTGTAAGCAAATGAAAGAAAAAGAAAGTGGCGATTGGAGTGCAAATGAAGCCGCTGATTACGCAAAACACTGCGTATTTAAATAAGCTCATTTTCTCTGTAATGGTTCGCAGCACATCAATTACAGGTAGGTCACTTCAACAAAGAACAAAATAACTATCGATATAAAGCCTGTTAGTTAGATAAAAGTTCAATCTTAAGCCTAGTCATCTGATTAGGGCCTGTTGATCTTTCAAGGTTATTTTTGCAGCGAATTGTAGGCCATTACTCACATATACAACTGCGCGGCAGAGACTTAGAGGTGTAGTTATTCTACATAAAAAGTCGATAACGCAGTAAAAATGGCCAACAAACGCTGCCCGAAGGGTTCGGCTAAAAACGTTTTACTCTTTGTTGAATGAATTTTGCTTAGATGACTAGGCATCAATCCATTCGCCTCGATTAAAACGTTTTTAACTCGAACAAAATTTAACCAGCAAAGATCAACAGGCCCTAGGCTTTTTTCATTTTTATTCTTAAATTGCTTAAAAATAAACCTTGCTTATTTAAGATTACAGTTGTAATTTAAATAAATGGATTACACCTGTAATCCATTTGTAACCTAACAAGTTCTAACAACAAATGAGCGATATAGCATGAAAGAAATCAGTAATAGTGAATTAGTCGTGTTGCAGCAGCTTTGGTTGCAGTCGCCATTGACCTCAAGTGAGATTGTGGATGCCTTAGAGCATAGTCACGATATGCATGAAAAAACGGTTAAAACCTTGCTCAATCGCTTAGTTAAAAAACAAGCTGTGAGCTTTGAAAAACAAGGTCGGGTTTACCATTACTCACCATTAATTGCCGAGCAAGACTATACGCTGAAAGAATCTCTGTCGTTTGTTGAGCGCATGTTTGCGGGCAAGTTAACCCCACTGGTGGCTGGTTTTGCGCAAAAAAATAAGTTGTCTGCTGATGATGTTGCTGAACTGCAAACCTTACTTGATGACTGGAAAAAGGAGCAAAAGTGATGATTAATTGGTTTATGGAACAAACCATTTCACTGAGTGTAGTGTGTATAGTGTTATTGGTTTCGCACCGCCTTTTACTGTCTAAACTAGGCGCACACTACACCTATTTTATGTGGATCATAGTGCCAGTTTTCGTGTTTGTCGACGTATTACAAATGCTATTGCCCTCGATTTTTAACGGATTTTCCAGCAATAACACGTCGATAATCATGCAGCAATACTACGTGTTTGCGACCGACACGGTTGCATTGTCGGCAGGCTTATTTGACCTGTTATATCTGCCATATCTCTACGGTATCGGTATCACGTTTTTAGTCGCTAATATCGTGATGGAATACGGCTACCTGCAACGGTTAATCGAGCGTGGACGTCAGCTAGATATTCCTTCAGTAAAGCTTAACGTATTAGTCCATCCAGATATCGAATCACCAATGCTAGCAGGAGTGATTACTCCTAGTATTTTAGTGCCAACGAGCTTTACATTACTCGATGAAAGCCAGCAGCAAGCCATTCTTCAACACGAGGTTTATCACTATCAACGTGGTGATGTGTGGAGCAATATTTTGGCTTATGGTTTGACGGTGCTGTTTTGGTTTAATCCATTGATGTGGTTGGCATACCGTCGATTTAGACAAGATCAAGAATTGTCTTGTGATGCGCAAGTGACAGCTCACATGGAAGCCCATTCTAAAATTGCCTATAGCAACACGTTATTGGCCTATTCACAACATGCACCATTAAGCATGTTACACACCCATTATGGGGATAAAACTATCTTAAAAGAGAGGATCTTACAGATGAAAAAGCAACATGGAAAAAGCACCTTAGTATTGATTGGTATGACATTGGCTATCGGTGTGAGTGCCTTTATGTTTAATCAACAAGCCTATGCCGGTGGCCAAGTGAATATTGCCAATACAACGAGCGACATGGCATTACCCGTCATTAGAATTGAGCCTACTTATCCGGTTAATGCTGCTAAAGAAGGAGTAAATGGTTACGTACAAATGTCGTTTGATATTAACCCAACAGGCAGTGTAGCTAATGTGAATGTGATTAAGGCTTCACCTAAAGGAGTGTTTGATACTTCGGCTGTTGAAGCCCTTAAGCAATGGAAGTATCAACCTTCTGCAACTGGGTTTAAAGGCCTACAAGTACAGTTAGATTATGTGATCCATCAACCTGAGAAATCAGTCGAGAGAATCACGGTAAAATAACAAATAACAAAGATACTGAAAATGATTCAATGCCTCATTGCTATGGGGCATTGAATCATTTTTATAAATCAGGCTTTTTAGGTTGTAAGTTTAACTTCAATTTATTCGCCAACGGTTCAATGGCTGCTCCTTGAACAATGACCGAAATCAGCACGATGAAAAACACCATGTGGATCATTTCTCGTGAGCCTTCAACTCCAGCGGCGGCTGGGATAAGTGCAAATACAATCGGTGTCGCCCCTTTCAATCCAATCATTGATACAAATAAGCGTTTACGCCAACTTGCTTGCCTAAAAGGTAAGTAACATAACTGCACCGCTAATGGCCTAGCGACCATAATAAGCAGTACTGCGGGCAATAATGAGATAGTAAATACCGGCATTAATTGTTGAGGGAATATCTGTAAGCCTAAGATAATAAACATTAATGACTGTGCTAGCCAGGATATACCATTAAAGAAATGCTTACTGACTTCAGCCCCTTTCTTTAAATAGTTACCAATAATGACCCCAGCAATGTACACCGCAATTAACTCGTTACCGCCTAAAATTTCAGTGCTGGAAACGGTAATAGCAAATGTCGCCAGGATAAACACCGGGATAAGTCCAAATTCTGGCAGTTTGATGTTGTTTAGTGCCCAAACCGATAATTTACCCATAATGAGGCCAATAACCGCGCCGACACCAATTTGTTGCCCTAAGCTTGTGGCGATAGATAACGCCGTTGGCGCGCCGTTAGCGCTATTGATAATAAAGTCGGTGAGCATGATAACCATGAGCAAGGCGATGGGGTCGTTTGTGGCCGATTCGAATTCTAAAATAGTGCCAGTGCCGTGTTTTAACTTAAGCTTTTTAGATTCTAAAATTGAAAATACCGCCGCCGCATCGGTTGATGACACTACTGCAGCAAACAGCATGCAAGTAATGAGATTAAAATCGAGTAACGCATTCAATATAAAGCCAAAAATAACGGTTGTGAGAATAACGCCAGCGCTCGACAACATGCCGCCTTCTTTCCAGGCAAAGTGAATGTGTTTCATTGGCGTATTGAGGCCGCCCACAAACACAATGGTGTTGAGTGCAACGGTACCTATTGCCGATGTGAGTTGAAGATTGTCGTAAACAAAACCAAATTCACCATTACCAAAAGCCAGGCCAACGCCCATAAAAATCAATAATGACGGTAAGCCCAGTGTTTTCGATGGGTGATGGAGTAAAATGCCGATAGCAATAAGGATTGATATTCCTAATATAATAATATCTGGTGGCATATTGGCACTCCATAGGCAAGAAAGGCTGTATATTATGGCTATTTTAGCATTAAATTAGCCTAAACTAGTTTTATGAGCATTTATTAATATTTATTCATACCTTGTCAGTGAGTTGCTGTTTAACTTAATTAAGAGTTTTGTGAATATAACCGCTGATGTTCTCTGTGGATTTTTAACGTATTCTGCTAGTGATATTGACTCATAAACAACTTATTTAGCAACCTAATCGAACAGACGGGTCAATTAAGTCTCGTAGTCAAAACCCACTTATAGAGATTAACATTTTTATTACATTTTTTCGGTGCTAATATATTGTATGAGCATTATTTTACAGGCTTAACATGGCCATATTAATCAGTATTTGGGGCATTAGCATCTGTTGTTTCGGATTGTTTATGCTCCTTAAACCAGTCGCATTTGCTGATGCGATTATTGTCTTTAGTCGCAAACGCTACTTCCATTATTTTGAAATCCTCTCGCGCTTAGCTATTGGTGCAGCCTTGTTATTAGACGCACACAACACTGCGTACCCACTTGTATTTGAGTTTGTTGGTAACCTGTTGTTTATAGTTGCTATTGTTTTGGTTTTTATGACAGAAAAACACCATGAAAAATTTGCCGTAACGGCCGCAAAACATTGCGTAAGCTGGTTTAAGCCAGCAGGGCTCGTCGCCTTAGTATTTGGTTTATGGGTTCTTTACGCAGCTGTGATGTGAACCGTTTTGTGTTGCCAATATTCAAGTAACGTTATTATTTTGTCTTTTTTGTTAAGATTTTATTCAGCCATAAATCCCTTCTAAGCCGCATGTTCATTGGATTTGCATATTTCTGCAATGTTATTGAAATGTTACTGTCATTTTTACGCAGTCTTTTTGTCATTTTTGCACGTTAGCTTGTCATCCAGCCAACTAACTCACACGCTTACGTCCGTCTTCGGAGATGACAATGGAACTGAAAAATATTTTTAAACTGACTGCACTTTCTACAGCGCTTGCTGCCACGCTAGGTCTAGCGGGTTGTGGTGGTGATATCAATATCAGCACTGGAAATGAAACCACAACACCTACCACACCAACTACGCCAACAACACCAACCCAGAGTGCTCAAGAATTATCTTACAGTGGCTTTGCGACAAAAAGCGCGACAACGGTTGATGGAAAAGAAGTTTGGGTATTAAAAGGCACACTCGCGCCTTCTACAGCAGCCTCAACCATTAGCACTGGCGGCCAAGATGGCGACAAAATTGTGTTAGGTAACGACGTGGTATGGCAATTAGACGGCGCAGTTGTTGCGGGTGGCGACAATGCAAACTCAGTTGAATTATCGATTTTACCTGGCACTAAACTATTAGGTGGCAGCGACTCATATTTAGTGATTAGCCGTGGTTCAAAAATCATGGCCGAAGGCACCGCCACTGCACCTATCGTGTTTACCTCGGTTGAAGCCGGTTTAGGTGAAGAAGGCGAAGCTGGTCAATGGGGCGGCTTAGTCTTATTGGGTAATGCACCAGTGAATACCTGTCCAGATTTAACCAATTGTGCGGCATCATTTGAAGTGGGCAATCACAGTTACGGCGGTGATGACACCGAAGATAACTCTGGTTCAATCAAATATGTACGTATCGAATTTGGTGGATTTAAAATCAATGATACCCAGGAAATGAATGGCATCAGCTTTGCGGGTGTCGGTGCGGGTACTGAAGTTGATCACGTACAAGTTCACATGAATAACGATGACGGCCTTGAGTTTTGGGGCGGTAATGTATCGGTTTCTAATGTGGTACTGACCGAAAACTTTGATGACTCGTTAGATTGGACCAACGGTTGGCAAGGTAGTGCACAGCACGTTTATATTCGTCTGGCAGATAATGCGTCTAACCGTGGTATTGAAGCAGACAGCAACAGCGATGCCGCAGCATCACCTATGTCGCAACCTGCATTAGCTAACATCACCATTCAAGTGGCTAACGGTACCAATAGCGGCGGTGACGATGCTGAAGGTATTCTATTCCGTAAGGGCACAGGCGCTCACGCTTATAACGTGTTAGTTAAAGGCGATGTAGATTCTGGTGAATGTTTAGAAGTTAACGACGATGCCACCGTTAACAATGCTAATACCGCAGAGTTAACCATGCAAAACAGCTTAATTGACTGTGTTGAACCCTTTAAAAATGCCAAAGTCGACGCTGCAGCTGGCACGACGTTGGCATTAGATGTTGAAGCCTGGTTTAACGGCCAGGATGGTAACCTAATGGGTGCCTCTGATCTAACTGACTACATGCCTAACTCATCTTCGGTTGCATTAACGGGCGGAAAAGCTGACTTAAGCAACGTTGATGCACGCTTGGATAACGCCAACTATATCGGTGCTTTTGATGGCACAAATGACTGGACAGCGGGTTGGACTACCGCCATTCATGACGATGTTGATACTACTCCTGCCGAGCTCCCTGTGATGACGTCTTGCCCAGTGGGTACAACGGCCTCTGACGCGGTAGCAGGTTTATATAAAGATTCATCTGTGACCTTAATCTGTACGCTTGAAGGCAATGTGTTAAGTAACACCACACTGCTTGCTGGCCAAAACGTAATGTACAAAATTGATGGCGGCGCAGTGCTTGTCGGTGCCGATAAAGGCACATCAGCCACCCTTGCTATTCAAGCTGGTGCTAAGTTATTTGCTACTTCTAACAGCTATATTGCCGTAAGCCGTGGGTCTAAAATTATGGCTCAAGGTAGTGCTGACTATCCTATTGTGATGACGTCTGAAGAAGATGTGATTGCCGGTGCAACCGCTGACCGTGGTCAATGGGGTGGTTTGGTTATTTTAGGTAAAGGCTTAACTAACACATGCCCAGATAAAAACGCATGTGATGCTTCGTTTGAGGTCGGTGACTTCCCTTATGGCGGTAACGACAATGCCGATAACAGCGGCCAAATCAGCTACGTTGTTGTTAAGTATGCCGGCTTTAAAGTTAACGATACGCAAGAAATGAACGGTATCTCGTTTGCAGCAGTGGGCAGTGGTACGCAAGTTGACCACATTCAAGTGCATGCTAATGGCGATGATGGCGTAGAGTTTTGGGGCGGTGCAGTTAATTTAAAATATGTTTACCTAACTGAAAACTTTGACGATTCATTAGATTGGACTAACGGTTGGACCGGTAAGGCACAGTTTGTATACATCACTCATGAAGATGGCAACGCAAACCGTGGTATCGAAGCAGACAGCAATAGCTCAGGCGCAGCGGCAACACCGGTGTCAGCTCCAAAGCTTGCTAACTTCACGATTTTACCGGGGGTTGATACGCCAAATGCTAGCGGCGACAACGGCGAAGGTATCTTACTGCGTGTCGGTACAGCAGGTGAGCTTTACAACATACTGGTACAAGGCCGTAAAGGCAGCACTGCTGAGACAGAATCGGGCGAGTGTTTAGAGCTTGACGGTTCGGTGTCGAGCCTAGTGGATAACGTTAATGACGGTTCACTAGTGATGACTCACTCAATCATTGATTGCAATGAGCCATTTAAAACCTCAGGTACTACCGCAATAAGCACAGAAACCTGGTTTATGGGCCAAGAAGGTAACTCAACTTCAGTGGTGAGCATTACCGATGGCATGCCAGCAGCAAGCGATACAACGCTACTTGGTACAGGTAAGGACTTAAGCATTGATGACAGCTTCTTCGAATCAACCAACTTTATTGGTGCATTCGATGGCCAGACTGACTGGCGTCAAGGTTGGGCTTTTGAGCCACAGTAATCACCTTGATAATCTAAATCAGTGACCTATTAATAGCCGCTCGCAAGGGCGGCTATCTCTGAACCGCATACAGGATAGTATAAGTATGAAAACCAAGCCGAGTTTTACCGTTAATAAGTTAAGTCTTGCCATTCTCTCTGTGATTTCGGCGGCAACGTTATTAACAGCTACCCCCGTATACTCGCAAGAACCAGCGCCTGTTCGTGACCCTGGTGAAGTGATTCCAATTGAACCAATTGAGGTTATTTCAGTGACCGGGCGTTTACGCAGCTCAGCATCAGAAGCCACTGAAGAACGTCGTGAACAAATTGCTGTAGCCGATATTATGGGCTCAGAACAAATTTCAAGAACCGGTGACGGTGACGCAGCCGCCGCGCTGCGTCGTGTGACCGGTTTAACCCTTAAAGATGGCAAGTTTATTTATGTGCGTGGTTTAGGTGAGCGCTATTCAAGCACCTCATTAAACGGGGCTACCGTGCCCTCGCCAGACCCAACACGCAATGTTGTGCCTTTAGATATGTTCCCTGCATCTATCATCGAATCTTTGTCGGTGCAAAAATCAGCGTCAGCTAATTCGCCTGCCGCATTTGGTGGCGGACATGTCGATATTCGCACTAAATCTATTCCGTCAGACTTCTTTTTTAAAGCCTCAGTGGGCGGCCGTTACAATACTAACGACTCAGATGACAGCTACACCTACAATGGCGGCGGCAATGATTGGACCGGCCAGGATGACGGCACCCGCAATATGCCTAGCACCATTAATGACACCATTAATCAATATGGTGGCATTAGCCCAATTGATATCGTAAGTGGCTCAAACGGGGCGATTAACTACCCTGCAGCACAAAAAATTAACCGCGACCTGGCCCTAGGCTTATATCGCGATATGACGATACAAAATCAAAGTACTGATCCTGCCGTGCGTGGCGACATTGCCATTGGCGATCGTTGGGACATTAGCGACGACATTATTTTTGGTGCTTTGTCGGCAGTGTCTTATAAAAAACAAGCTGAAAACTACACCAAGCGTGAAGTTGAGTTAGACGGCGACAGTAACCAGGTTCAAATTGAAAACCAAAAAGACACCGTGGGCACCGACTCGATTGTGCAAGTGTCGGGCATGCTTAACCTAGGGTTAGAAATTGGCTACAACCACAAAATCGAAACCTTCACCACTTACCTGCAAGACACCTCAGATGATGTGTCGCTGGGGATTGAAGAAACCATCGATACTCTTGGTGAGCCAAATGCGTTGCAAGTTTATAATATCGATTATGAAGAGCGATCGCTGATCAGTAACCAAATTAAAGGTCATCATTTTATTGAAGACTTAAATGATGCCGAGTTTAACTGGAAGTATTCTGACGCCCGTTCTGAGCGTTATTCCCCTAATGAAGTGTCGTACACTTATAACGTAGTGTTAGACGACAACAACGAGCTTTTGTCGCGTAATCTTAATACTCAAGATGCGCCAAAATATGTTTATAGTCGCCTCAACGACGACAGCACGAACTACGGTTGGGATTTCAGCTACCCAATCAATCTCGATGATGCAATTGTTAAGCTTACTGCTGGCTATGAGTACTTTGAGCGCACCCGCGAAAGCTATGCCACGCGTTTAGGTTTAGATGTTGATTTAAGCCCAACCGACATCAACGGCAACATTTTAGCCGGTGATTTTGACGAGATATTCTCAGACAGCAACATCAGCAACAACACGCTAGATTTAGAACTTAAAGATGCATCAACCGACACTGAAGATTACATTGCTGCCGAGAAAAACGATGCCGCATTTATCAGTATGGATATCGACTTTGACGATGTATGGCGCCTATATGCTGGTGTGCGTTACGAAGACTTTCGCCGTGTAACATTGCCAATCGATCCAGAGGGTGAGATTTCAGACGAAGGCGGCCGTTACGACTTAGCCGATTATGTGATTGCTGAAGACGGTTGGTTCCCATCGCTGTCATTAACCTGGAAACAAACCGACACTACGCAATGGCGTTTAGGTGCGAGTAAAACCATTGTGCGTCCTGACTTGCGTGAAGTCTCGCCTGTGCGCTTTCAAGATCCCGTTACCGGTTTTGATTTTTTTGGTAATCCAGAGTTAGAAAGCTCAGATATTCTAAACCTCGATTTACGTTGGGAGTACTACTCAGACTCGGGCAACAACTTCAGCGTGGGTGCATTTTATAAAGATGTCGATGCGCCGATTGAGCCGATTCAGCGTATTTCAGAAGCGGGCCGCCAGCTTAAGTTTTATAACGCCGAGTCGGGTTACATTTACGGTGTCGAAACTGAATTTTTACAAGAACTTGAATTCCTAGGCAGTGATGGCAGCATTTGGGAAGACTTTTTTGTTGCCGGTAACTTAACGGTAGGGGACTCTGAGATTGATATCGCTCCTAACGGCGAAATCGATCCAACAAATCAAACTCGCCGCATGACAGGGCATTCACAATGGGTGGCTAACGTGCAATTGAGCTACGACTCATCCGACAGTTATCACAGTGCCACATTGGTGTATAACGTGTTTGGTGAACGCATTGCTTACGGTGGGCGTGGTGGCTTAGATGACGTATATGAAAAGCCATTTCATAGCCTGGACTTTACCTATACATTCTTTCCAACAACCAGCACCACGGTGAAATTGAAAGCCCAAAATATTTTAGGTGAAACCACCGAGTACGAGCAGCAAGACTACCAAGTGTATGCCAAAGACCCTGGCACAGAATACACTTTACAGTTCAGCTATGAGTATTAATGTTCTAGTAAGCTAAGATTAAAACGAGTACTGGTTTTTAGTGGTTTTTACTCATCATTTCAATCACTAAAAACGTGCATGGCCACTTTCTTCGGAACAAAGAAAGTGGCCTTTTTTATTCCATTTACTGTCATGTGAGCGATTATCGAACGATATGTTTTATCAATCTTTTTCAACTCAATATTGTTAATATACCCAACATACCTCTACTTTTTGCCAGCGGCTGCTCGAGTAACTCATCATTATGTTTAAGCGTATTTCTGTTTTTTTCTATTTAATCTTAGCGTTATCAACCAGTGCTTGTGCGATGCCAACAGGCATGAGCCAGGCGGGCAGCATTACAGCGCCGTCTATTGACGAAGCAAGTGGATTAGCGGTATCGCGGATTAATGATCAGATATTGTGGGTGCACAACGACAGTGGTGATACCGCAAGGATTTTTGCTATCGATACCCAGGGGCAGCAATTAGCCACACTCAATATTACTGGTGTAAAGAATACCGATTGGGAAGATATCGCCTCGTTTGTTTATCAAGGCGAATCGTATTTATTGATCGCCGATGTGGGTGATAATCAGGCGAAACGATCGCAGTATCAGTTACATTTGCTCAAAGAGCCCGATTTAAGCCTGCTCAATGGCCAAAAAAACCTGTCGGCCCAACCAGTTTGGAGCATGACATTTACTTACCCAGATGGGGCTCACGATTGTGAGTCAGTCGCGGTGGACAGTGTAAAGGGTAAAATACTGCTATTGACCAAACGCGATACGCTGCCAATATTATACGAGCTAC
Source organism: Shewanella sp. MF05913 (assembly GCF_059758095.1). Taxonomy (NCBI): domain Bacteria; kingdom Pseudomonadati; phylum Pseudomonadota; class Gammaproteobacteria; order Alteromonadales; family Shewanellaceae; genus Shewanella; species Shewanella sp. MF05913. Next base: position 109,655 of record NZ_JCAYNT010000005.1, on the reverse strand, counting down.
CTTTAATGGCTCCGTTAGTACAAAGTGGCTCAAATAATTCACCTGCTCAAGTTATGAATAAGCAAGCTAAAAGACTCGGTGAAATTGCACCTTTACCTACCGCAGTGCTCGATTATGTCAGTATTTATACCTGGGCAGGGTTTGCCGGAAAGCCCACCGCGATGGATATCTCTGCTGATGGGTTATCGGCGGTCATTTTAACCTACACCCACGCGTTTTATTTTAGCCGCACTCAACCCGGTGATTGGTTAAGCTTGTTTTCTACAGCGCCACAACAGATTGCTCTGCCGGCAATAAAACAAGCCGAAGCGGTAGCGTTTAGCCAGGACGGCCAGAGTATTTATATCACCTCAGAGATGATCCCTGCACCTGTGTATAAAATGGATTTGAACAGTGCTGGTACGCCGCAGTAGATAACGTTATTTGCTTTTCCAGATGCAGTCAAGGGTATCGCTTTAAGCCATTATCCTCGAGTGCTTATAACTCGGTTTTCAGCGTTACCTGCACAGCGTCAGCCCTTGCTTTGGATTTTTTCAGTCTGGCTATTGGGTTTGATATTGCTGCGTTGTTTCTTCAATAAGTTGCTGCCACTGTGGATATTCTACAAAACTTTGTTGTAAATCGCCCCATGGCGTTAGCGCCTCGGCCATTGACGGCGCTTTGTTTTGGCTGGCCTGGTATAAATAATAAAAGGCAGAGGCGCGGTAATTAGCGGCGCAATGCACTAGCACTGGTGCATCGCCATTTTGCTGCATCAGGCTGTAAAACTGCGCTAGATTTTCTTGTGTAGGGTTTTGCCAATCAACGCTAATATTGTGATAGTTCATGCCCAGTTGAGTGACGATTTGCTGCTCATTGGCTAATGCATTTGGATTGTCGTTAGGGATAAGGTTTATCACGGTTTTAATACCCGCCTGAGCAAGTTGTTCAAATTGCAGCTCTGTCGGTAAACCCGAGGTCATCACTTGTGGGTTATTAAACTTAACCGCTTTAATGTCACCCAGTTTGCTGGTGTCGATATTCGTCGTACTTTCTGCACTATTCACTCCCACACTGTACACTCCCACGCTGAAAAACAAACAACACATTAATATGCTGGTGGACAGTAGGTTAAAACCTTGTGGTGTATTCATGTGGTTTCCTTGAGTTGATACGTGATAGCGTGTGATGAACTTTCGTTGTGTTCAAGTTAACCATATCATTGTTATGTTTGCAGATAAAAGTGACCTGCTTACAGTGACTGCTTGAGCAGGCCAAGCCTACCGTTATTTCGGTAATGTTTTAGAGCCAGAATCGAGCTCTATCTTTGTGTTCTGCGCCTATGGCTATTAACGTCGTGATGTATAGGCTGAGTAACGTTTAATCGCTTTACAACAATAAGATAGCAACTGTAGGATGATATTAATCAATACGTTAAGGTGCTGGCTTTACTGAGCAAGTTCTTCAATAAGCTTTTAGGGCTTCCAAGGATCAATTCTGTTATGGAGAAGATTAAAGGTATATGTTTTTTTGCTCTGACATTTTTTAGTTTTTTTGGTGTGGTTGTTTTCACCCCTGCGTTTGTTTATGAAGTTTTTCAAACGGCAGAGTCGAAAAGTGTCGAAGCTGAAGTGATAGAGTCTTATTTTGGATATGAAGAGCTTTTTGGTCGTGAAGCTTGCTCTTTAGAAGTTGAACTTAACATTTTATCGACCAACGAAAACGTCATTGTCAGAAATGCCAAGCCTGGTGATATTGCAATATGTAGCTCAAAGAAGAAGTTTGCAGCCAATTATCAGCCAGGAGAATTTACGATTGTTTTTTTATCAAAAAATGGGGAATATTATCTTGCTTTAGGTTCATACCTCGAAGCTATGACACCAGGAATACTTAGTATCGTATGGTTTGTATTTTTCTACTCATATATAAAAATACACCGTAAGAGGGCCTCACAAGTAAGCCCTAACTAAGCAGTTAAACAAGGACTAAAAACAGTGGGCTGTTGGCTTCGCTCTATTTTAACCCACTATTTTTTCGCTTAATGCGGCTTTAAATTTCTAAATGAGTATCAGTAATGTTTAAGCGTAGAATTTTACCAAAAGAATCGGATTTTCCGCTAGGTACTGAATTTTATATCTTTGAGTGGGATGTACCATTGTCTAAAGAGCCTGATGAAAATGGTGAAACAGTTTCCTATTTTAATTGGTGTGGCTCTAAGAGGCAGGCCTATCCAATAGACCGGCTAAAAATTGATAATAATTGGCCTGCTGATTCATTTGAACATTGGCTTGAAATAGTAAAAGATTCATCTAAATAGGTGTTGTAGTGAAACAGAATTTAACAAAGCGTCGAAAAAACACAGTTTTGACTTTGGCGTTAAGCATTTTAACCAACAATCTCTCTCCGCTCAATTGGGCGTATATTCTAAGGATGGTTATGAGTAAATTTGCATTTCTTCTTTTCTTTTTAAGCTCAGCCGGTAATGCTTCTGAATTTAATAAAGATATTGTTTCAAGCTTAATTGAAAGAACGACTCATCATGTGACTTATGACGGTTCTTATTTTTCGATTCCATACCCAAATGGAGATGTACCGAAAGACAAAGGAGTCTGTACTGACGTTATAATTAGAGCTTATCGTAAGTTAGGTACTGATCTACAAAAACTCGTTCATGAAGATATGAAATCTAACTTTTCACTTTATCCTTCGAAAAGGATTTGGGGATTAAATTCAACAGACAAAAATATAGATCACCGCCGAGTCCCTAACTTACAAACCTTCTTTAAAAGACATGGTGTAAATTTAAACGTTAGTGATAATAAAACCGACTACTCTGTTGGAGACATTGTTACATGGATGCTTCCAGGTAACTTACCTCATATTGGGATAGTCATAGATCAGATCAATCCAATATCAGGTAACCCTATGATTGTCCATAATATTGGCCGGGGCCCTGAAGTTGATGATATGATTTTTGATTATAAAATAACTGGCCATTATCGTTTTGTGCCAGAGAAATATAATAAGGATAGTCCGCGCGAAACGTCGCCCATATCCCAAGTGTTAACCCATTAACCATGTCACTTATTGTTAAATTTCTGGAGTTATGTGCATTTTGAGTACTTTTCTCGGCATTTGTTTACTGGTTTTGCCATTGATCATTTTCAATATATATTCAAATCACGAGTTCGATTTATCGTTGTCTGATAACTTAAAAAAATGGAAATGGGCTAAGTATTTTGCCATTATTCTCGTACTTGCTTACGTCATCTATTTACTGATTTATGGGCACAGTTATGTTGTAACGGGGGCCTATGAAACAAGCATCTATATAGAAGATTGGGTGCAGTATTATCTTGTACCAGGTTTATGCTTAGCGGCAGTGATATATTCCAAACCGGTAGGGTACTTTTTTGGTGACAATAGCTCAGAGTTTGGCTCATCGATGAAAGAAGATGTCGCTTTTACTCTTGGTCTTCTGTGGTTGTTGTTTTTTACTTGGCAAATATTCTTAGAAAGCTTGTAAGCGACACGAATTAATCATGACACCCATTGTTTTACCCATTACATTGCCAATGGTTGAGCTTTTGTTCAATATTGACCTAGCTTTTTAAAGCCTGCCAGTAAAGTGAAGTTAGACTGTTCATTCTTTGTTGTGGCGAAGCATTAAGACGCTAATTGGCGTAGGCATAAACGCATAGCATAAACACCTGGATTTCGGCTTAACAGCATTAACTGCAATGCCGGAACGACGTAAGGATTAGCCTCAAGTGAACCCAGTAAATCATTGCTAAGAGTCGCAGAGTGAATGTCAGGGTTAACCTGTAATGAAGTTAGACGGTTTATTGCTTAGCTTTGGCGAAGCGTTAGGAATTGGCACAGGTTAATAATGCAAAGCAAACACCTGGATTCCGGCTTAACAACTTAACTGCATTGCCGGAACGCCGGTGAAAAGTAGGGTTAATCTACTTGCATCCAATCGACTTCAACGCCAGCTTGTTCAAACATATCTTCGCTGACTTTAATCTTGTCTCCCCAGCGTGACAGGAAATCGTCGTTGGGTTTTGGGCTATGTACGGCGCGCAATCCAGTTTGGATAATCTTGGCAGCGCAGTTAGGGCAGGGGAAGTGAGTCACCCAAATTTCACAGCTACTGAGATCGCGTTTTGCATGCAATATGGCATTTTCTTCAGCATGAAGTGTCTTTAGCAGTTTCATTTCGCGGTTATCGGTTTCGGCGCTGTCAGATATTCCGTGAGGGTAACCATTAAAGCCTAGTGATACGATGCGATTGTTTTCGGTAATTACCGCACCAACTCGGGTGGAGGGATCTTTACTCCAAGATGCTACGAGTTCGGCCATCTGTAAAAAACGTATCGCCCATTTTGTCATCATCTTATTGCCGTTCCTATGCGTTATTTATCGTTTTGACTATCACATTAACTGTCGTATTAACTGTCGAATTAACTATCACGTTAACTATTGCTTCAACTAGGCGCTATTCTCTATGCAGAACAGTGATAAATCAACCTTCAATCAGATGCGTATTACTTTTATTCATCTGTTGGCCATTCATGTTCCGCTAGCGTTTTATTTTCAATGAGTTGTTCTCTCAAATCACTAATTTTTTGTTTTAGCTCATCGCGGATCAAACGGATAGCAGGTGTGATCATTTGCCGACTTGGTAATACTAACCATAATTCAGTCACTGGGATTTGGTAGTCAGACATCACTCTTTGTAATCGACCGGCCAGCATGTCTTGAGCAACATCAATCGCTGATTTTTTTGCAATCCCAACACCGTCAACACACCAGCGGCGTACCAAGTCGCCATCGTTACATGCCCGATTACTGGTCATCTTAATTTTATGCTCTTCGTTGCCATGAAGTAACAACCAGCTGTCATGGGTCACTTTATACAACTTATAAAGCAATGCATTGTGTTTCATCAGTTCGCTAGGATTAGTCGGTGTGCCGTGTTTGGCGAGGTACTGAGGTGAAGCACACAGAAAATGGGGGATGTTACAGATTTTAAAGCCATAAAAATTCGACTCGTCAGCCACGCCAGCAATCATTGCCCTCAGCGCCACATCAACACCATCACGATAAAAATCGACTTGGGTATCGCTAACATGCAAGCGTAAGCTCACATCTGGATGTTGTGCTAGTACATCATTCAGTAATTCGCGCATGAGGTTACGGCCCATTTCAGACGACATCGCCATGCGCACTTCGCCATTGATAGATTGGCGTTCGTCGTTAATAACTAGCTGGCCTTGTTGCAATAAATCCAGTGCTTGCTGACATAATGGAAGATAACGCTCGCCCTCAGAAGACAAGCGTAATTGCCTCGTGGTGCGCACAAATAACTGCGCCCCGACTTCTTTTTCAATACGCTTTAACGCAATACTTGCAGCAGAAGAGCTAATATCGAGTTGATTCGCGGCAGCGGTGATAGATTGAAGTTCTGCGATTTTTAGCAGTACCCGTAAATCAGCAATCTTCATGCACTTTCCTGTTGGTTTGTCTGTAAGCCCAGATCCAGCTTAACTAGCTAGCATCAGTGTTGATACTAAACCCTATCTGATTATCCACGTTTTCACGAAAGTATATTAAAGATTACCCCATTTATCGAATAAATATAATTGATTAATATGTACATCATTACACCGATGTGAATACGTACTAACCTTGATATATAAAAGGCTCTAGAAACGAATGTTGTTTAATGCGTCGATGAAAGCAAGACCACTTTTGTCTTTGAACTTTTGAATATGATGGAATGTAACTCATGAATAGATTAACTACGACCGCTATTGCAACCCTTTTAGGTGCGATGACTTTACCCGTGATGGCAAATGACCACACAGCTATTTCTACTGACAACATTGATTGGGGCATGCTTAACCCTGCACGTGGTGACGCCAGCCCGAAAGCGGCAGATCTTTGGGGCGACCGCACTAAAGATGTGGCAACCGGAATGCTTGTGAAATTCCAAAAAGGCTTTTCATCACCGCCTCATATTCATAACATCACTTACCGCGGTATCGTGATTGAAGGCTTAATGCATAACGATGACCCAAGCGCCGATAATATGTGGATGCCAAGCGGTTCATTTTGGATTCAGCCAGCGGGTGAAAACCATATCACCTCAGCCAATGCGCAAGACAACCTTATTTACCTCGAAATCGACAGCGGCCCTTATTTAGTTAAACCAGCAGACCAGGCGTTTGATAATGGCGAACGTCCAATTAACATTTCTGAAAACAACTTGTTTTGGTTAAATGTAGATGACGCAACCTGGTTGAAATCAGGCAACGCTCAAATCAGTTATTTATGGGGCAAACCAGACGCCGCCAATGGCAGTTTTGTTAAGCTTCCCGCAGGTTTTAAAGGCAGTATTGAAAGCCAAAACCCACTTAAAGCCGTGGTAGTAAAAGGCAGTGCAACCTATCAATGGGACAATCAAAAAGCAGTAACAGCATTAACCCCAAGTAGCTTTTTTAGTTCTGATGCACAAGGCAAACATATGATTGATGCCAAAACTGAAGTCGTGCTGTATGTAAAATCAACAGGACAGTTTAGCGTAAAATAGCTCTTTGTTAGCAATGGCCTAATCATCACGAATACAGAGATGATTAGGCTTTTTATTATCATGCGGTAGTGGTTTTTAGCTGTAGGCAGCTCTACTTGTGTGTTGTACTTATGGCCAGCGGTAACTGATGTCGTGGCGCTTCGCCGATACCAGAGCAAAGGTAGTAAGTTGTCAGCTTACGCAAGCTCGTGTCATCGTCTTCCCGGTAACGCTTGTAAGCCGGGATCCAGGTGTTTGCTTTGTACTTTTGTACTCATGGCCTACGGCTGGCGCTTCACCGACACCAGATAAAGAGGAAACCCACGGCTGTTACCTCTTTACTCTTTATAAAACAATTGGCCCAGCCGCCATATCAAAATCATCTGAAAAGCGATAATTTCGCGACGTGGTTAGCTCCAGATTTTAACTTCGTCTGTGGCATTCTTCGGCCTTATTCAAAAATGCTAACGCTTCAGATGGGGCGTCCCTTCCCCTCTAAAGCTAGCTGGCCGTCCATGGCCAGCTCACGTCATTTTCTTCAAACTGCCTCAAGTTTAGAGTTGAATTTGTCCTTTTAAAGACAATATAACTAACTCATTTCTGCCCCAAAGTTACTTAGAACCAAAGCTCTATTTAACAATGCTTACCTTCGTTTTCCATACAAAATTTAATTGATATTGCTCTTTTACAGATGTCATTTTTACTGCCTAGATTGCATAATTTAATGAACTGGTTTTATATACAGATATAATGAGATCTGGCTTAATTTAAATCAAACAACTCATTAAGTAAGCTTAAAGTCGTAACGTAGGCTTAATTAGAAAACTATAATTAGTTGATAATAATGAAAATAAATTTTATCGTTTATTTTTTTAACAAAATTAACGCGTGAGCTCGTTTTATTTTAGGATGTTGAGAGTATTTTATCGCTTTACATCAAAGACATAGAGAATGTAGGATGATATAAATCAATAACTTGAACAGCCGACTTTATCGGGCGAGTCGTTCAATAAGCGTTAACTGTACACATGGATGAGAATGAAACTAAATATTCCTTATGCACTAATACTTTCAGGTACAGGCATTCTTGTAGTGATAATTCTCACTGGAGCCTGGGTCCTCAATTTTCGCCAATATCAAATATCTGGCAGTCCAAGTGACTGGGCCAGTTTTGGTGGATACATGGGAGGAACTGTCAGTTCAATTATTTCCATGTTAGCTCTTTTCGGTGTTGCAATTGGTATATCTGAACAAACAAAATCAAATAAACTTCTCTCAAGTCAAAGTTTACTTGAAGGCATACGCAGTTTTGAGAAAGATATTGATTCTTCTTTGAAAGAGTCTCATGTAAAACTGATGATTGGCGAGCAAGGCGTTGAGATAGATATTTATCAACTTTTAATGACTGCAAGGCTAGCTCATATTGTTGCGGATGTTTTGCCAAAATATAAAGAAAGCCAAGAACGTATTGAAACTGAGGAGATATCCCTTCTTGATGGCCGTCTTGCTCAAGAGGAGTTGCTCAGCAAAACCGCATCTAGAATTAAGATGCTTGGTAGCTTAATTGCAGACCATGAAATTCTCGCTGGGAATAGTCATGTAGCAACTTATTATCGAAGTAAATATAAAGCAGTTTTTAGTAAATTAGATAGCTTGAATTATGACTGTGGCAGTGAATTTTAGTGAAAAAGTTAACAAAGCATGGCAAATTCGCCAGCAAGCTGGCTGGACGCACTACGTGCGCCTTTGCTTGCGGCGTTAGTTGCCAAGGATGATATGTCTGCTATTTCCCAAATTGTCGAAAAATTAAAGAAATATCCTGAACTAGATTATGAGCAGGATGAAAGCTCTATTTCTGTTAACCCTGTTAACCCTGTTAACGGCTTTACGGTTTGGCTTACAGAAAATGGAAATAGTTTTACCGTTGGCTTTTCTGGATGGCACGAAGAATTCACAGAAATAGAAGAAGCCCTAAATTGCTTTGCTTTTGGCCTCAGCGATAAGTGCCGTCTTAAAGTATTCAAACGTGGCTCGTCTGAATACAAGTGGGTAGTTCAGGCTTTACATGAAAACGAGTGGTATGACGACAGTGAAATTGGATTGTTGTTTTTCCCTTTTTGGCGTAAGAAACAGGTTTTAACTTTACAGAACGCAATAATTGGCAACTAACAAGCCAAGCCAGCGGGAATTTTACTCGCTGAAAATCGCTCATAAAATCCCCTGCATGGGGCGTTAGGTATACAAAAGGAACTTGTGCATGAATCAACCTCTTAACTCAATCTGGCAGATAACAGGAGCTTCCCTTTTAGGTGGTCCATTCGCTGGATTTTACTTAATGCACAAAAATTTCAAGGTTTTGGGGCAATCATCATCTGCCAAGTTTTCTTTAAATTTAGGCTTCATCTTTGGACTTTTACTAGTCTTAGTTACAATCTTCGCTCCTGAAAACTTCAATGGTATTGTTTTTGCAGGAATATATTGTGGCTTAATTAGAATTTATGCGGAAAAAACACAAGGTGAAAATTACTCTAAACATATAGAAAATGGCGGTTCTAAAGCGTCACAATGGCAATGGTTTTTGACTGGCATCGTTTCCATGCTTATTTTTTTCGTAGTAGCTTTTCTTGTCGCATTCCTACTGATGACTTTTGCACCTGAAATTTTGCCAGACCACTGGTACGAGTAAAGTATACCTAACACATATGAGCCTTCCGCCAGTCAATAGGCGAGCCTAACTGATTTGACTGCTTTTGCAGTCAAATACCTTTAGTATCCAAGATGGTCAATCAACAAACTCATCTACTTCATCTGTCATTTAGCTGTCAAAGCATCGTACCTCAAAAAACGCTTCGAATCCGTCTCAATTATCCCTAAAGCGCACTAGTTCACCAACAAAACAGCATGTTAAATAATAATCTAAACACCACTAAACAATTGAATCAAAATATAAACTCAGATATTGTTTATTCAATAATCAAAATGAGTTTAAAAACGAGTAATTCTACAGGCTCGTTATGTATTTAAAGGAAGCTCGGAGAAGCATTCATGGAAATAAAGCAAAAGAAATTTTCTAACCACCACACATATACTTTTGAGTCTGAATACGTGAATTTCGCATATAAAGATAAATCAGGCTCTGGAGATTTTGACTTTAATTATGCTGACTTTCCGGAAAAGTCTTCGATAACAATAGAGCAAAACGAGTGGTTACGAAATGTAGGTATATTGTGGTGTTTGCTAGGGTGTTACAGAATTGGGTCTGCCGTTTATAGTGGCTCTTCTCTTTCTGGAACAGGTTTATGGCTTGTTCTTGGTGTTATATGTTTAATTTGGTTCGCTCTTACTAAGGTTAAATATTCGGTTTTTAAAACTGAAAGAGGCAATGTCTTTGTAATTCAGGATAAAAATCATGAGAACATCGTTTCGGAGTTAAATAAACGTAAAAAGGATCAACTATTAGCTTGGTATGGTGAGGTAAACCCTGAAAATGATAAAGAAAATGAAATCGAAAAATTTAGATGGTTAGAACAACAAAATGTAATGACAAATGACGAAGCTGAGAAAAAAATAGCAGAAGTAGAATTTGCGCATAAGGATCCTGATTTGAAACCTCAAGAGTTAAATTAAATACCTAACAAATAAGGATAGGCCGCGCGAAGCCGCGTTCTTATCCCAAGTGTTGAACAAGCCCGAACAGCTGAGAGTGACTCTTTATTATGTAAATATCAGCTCGAGAAAACGCGCTGTTTGATGTGATGGTTATCTGGCAACTTTTCTGTAGTCAGCAGGTCCCCTTAGCTAATCTGCTAATGATTTAACTCTATATGTTTCAGTGCGTTAAATTAATCCTCCAGAATTTAATGGGGTCAGTGTAAACTTTAATTGAACCCCATACATTTACTAATCCCACTACCCATTTTTAGACCTTTTGCCACTAACAAACTTTTGTCCAAAAATGATTTAAACGTCTGGTTTGCAAATGCCCAAATTCAACTCTGAACTTGAGGCCGTTGAAGACTCTTTACAAAAGAATACGTGAGCTGGCCATGGGCTTTCTCGCACATCTGACCGATAAGGATATTGGAAATGTCATTATGATGTCGGGAACATCATTGACCATGCCACCACGACATTCGTGAATCCATTCACATCAGACGCCCCATCTGAAGCGTTAGCATTTTCATTCTTTACCATAAAGAGGTGGCCGAAGCCGGCTAAATACGCGGCCAAAAGCTCGATAGTTTTCCGTCGCAATTTTTTCGCGGCTTTTGTTTGGTTAAAAAGCGAAAATGTTGCCGGAACGGCAGGGGTGATCCAAGAGGGGATTGCTGTTGATCCCCTTTTGGCCTGTGCAGGGTGGAACCTTGCGATCTTAATTCAAACGAAGTTTGATAAATCTGGTGTGGCCGCAGGCCATTAAAAAAATACACCTGGATCCCCGATTAAAGCACTCGAGGATAACGGCGTAGAGCTCGACTCCGGCTTAAAAGCATTGCCGGAATAATGACATCAGGGAATGACTGTTGAGTTAACCCAAACCTTTGTATCTACTCTTCTTGGCTCAGAATAAAATTGCTAATGGCTTTTGAAATCATGTCTTTCTTCATCGTGGTACGTGACACGCGTTGATCAAACCAAAAGCTCATGGGTTGGTCGAAGCCGATGCCGTGCATATAATTGTAAAGTGCTTTGCGCAGGCCTTCGCCGAGCATGTCGTGATCGGTGCCGGTTGGGTCGGTAAAGTCGACATCGTTTTCAGCAAAAAATACCTCAGGGCGTGGGTCAAGGGTGATGCCAAACTGTTCTGGGTTCATGCCGATTGGGCTGTGGGCGGTGGCAACAAAACGGTGCCAGTAAGCAGACTGGAAACAACCTTGTTGCATCAACTGGCGGACCATTTCTAATGCATCAATGGTTTCTTGTTCAGTTTGAGTCGGGAAGCCATACATCAAATAAGCGTGTACCAAAATGCCAGCGTCACTAAATGCTTTGGTGACCTGGGCAACGCGCTCAACACTGACGCCTTTCTTCATCAGTTTTAATAATCTGTCTGACGCCACTTCAAGGCCGCCGCTGACTGCGATACAACCTGAGTCTGCCAATAGCTGACAACGTGCTGGGCTAAAGGTGCGCTCAAAACGAATATTGCCCCACCAACTGATCACCACGTTACGTTCAATCAATCGTTTGGCAAATGCGAATAAGGTTTTTGGCGGTAACGCTTCATCGACAAAGTGAAAACCAGTTTGCCCGGTTTCGGCGACAAGCGCTTCGATGCGGTCGACCAGAACATCTGCGCCAGCGGTATCGTAGCGGTCGATATAATCTAAGCTGACATCGCAAAAGCTGCATTTGCGCCAGTAGCACCCGTGGGCGATGGTTAATTTATTCCAGCGGCCATCACTCCATATGCGGTGCATTGGGTTGAGCATTTCACATAATGACAGGTATTCGGTTAATGGCAGGCCATCGTATATTGGTGCACCGACCTCAGATTGGGGAATGTCATGTAACTCAGTATTTTGATTAAGATGAACGTAAGGTTCACCGTTTTCATCCTCTGCGAGAAAGTAAGTGCGTACTAACTCTTCAATGCCGCGCTTGCCTTCAAAGTATTCTAGCAAGGTAATGAGTGGACGTTCACCGTCATCGAGACAGATATAGTCGACAAATTCGAATACCCGTGGGTCTTTTAATGCCCGCAGCTCAGTATTGACAAAGCCGCCACCCATAACGATAGGTAAATCAGGGTTAATGGCTTTACAGGTTTGCGCAATGCGTAAGGCGCCAAGCATATTACCGGGAAACGGCACGGTTAATGCCACCACGCTAGGCTGGGTGTCTTCTAAATATTGTTCAACGAGTTGTTCTAAAATGTCTGAACTGAAGCTTGGTTCGCCCATCAAGGTGTCGTATAAATTATCAAAACTTGGGTTGGCGGCGGCTAAGCGTTCACCATAACGACTGACTTCAAAGTAAGGGTCAACGCCTTGGGTGATGACGTTCGACAGATCGTTAATGAATAACGTGGCGAGAAATTTGGCTTTATCTTGCACGCCAAGGTTACCAAAGGCCGCTTGCAGTACATCGCCCGACACGGCTTCCATTTGCGCGATGGCTTCAAATGCTGGGCCTTCGGGTAAAAAACGACGGGTGTTAATTCGCATGGCTAGGCTTGGGTCTTTGCCTTGTAAAAAGCGAATAGCAGGCTCAACGGTAAGATGATAACGATCAAACTCAGCTAAAAAATCAAACACCGAATCGGGTAATTCATCGTCTTCAAAGTGCTCGAAGTTCTCTTCTACATGTTGACGGATCACCTCCAGCGCCGGCGCGGTCATCATTTCAAGAAACAACTCTATTGCAGGATCTCGCTGTACCGCTTCATAGCCTCGTGAACGTAAAAAACCGGTTAAATATGCCGTTGCTGGATACGGCGTATTAAGTTGGGTCATTGGAGGGGTCATCAGAAGAACGGTCATAGCCTGCCTTTATCGTAAAGCCAATAGGAATAAGGCTGCATTCTACCAGTAAAAATGGCTCAAATCCTTTTAATTAAGGCTTTCATCTTGAACGTTCAGCAGTGCTAGAGAGTCGGCAGATTAGTGCCTTTTGCGCAAGATATTGCGCAATTAACGGCGAAGACCTGAATAATGAGCAATATATTGCTCATTTTATATTTTTTAAGAGGAGGTTCTTTAAGAGCAGGTTGTTTAAGTTCAGGCTATTTAAGAATAGGGGTTAAATAAGCGCTGCCCAGTTGTTTCATTTGCCGTTCAACCCATACGACACGTTGGCTAAGGTAAGGCGTTAAATAGTTTGGGTTACGATTACGCGGGCTTGGCAATAATACCGCCAGTTTTGCCGCTTCTTTGCTGCTAAGATATTTGGCGGGTTTATTAAAATAATGCTGGCTAGCAGCTTCTACGCCATAAATACCTTTGCCAAATTCGGCCACGTTTACGTACACTTCTAAAATGCGTTTTTTGCCCCAAATGACCTCAAGCCCTACAGCTAACATGGCTTCTAATCCTTTACGAACAAAGCTTTGTCCTGGCCACAATAAAAGATTTTTGGCGGTTTGTTGAGTAATGGTGCTGGCACCACGCAGGCCCTGACCGTCATCGTATTGCTGAAGGGCTTTACTGATAGCGCTAAAATCGACGCCAAAGTGTTCGGGGAAAAGCTGATCTTCTGATGCCACCATGGCGAGCGATATGTGGGTCGGTAGCTCATCAATGCTGACCCAGTGTTGCGACACAGGATAGTCGCTTTGCAGCATAAATGACGTTGTCGGTGGCGGGACAAATCTGAGTAATAGCAACAATAACGTTAGTAATGCTAAAAAACGCCATGTTACGTACCAGGTCCATCCGAAAAAACCGCGCTTACGATTTGCCATTCATTGCCTCATGTTAGATATCATGTCGTGTTCAACGCGCAAGAGTATAGGATATTGCTAATTAAAGCGAAACGCCCGCACAAGCTTAGGCCTAGAGCCTAGAATCTAGAGTCTAGAATCTAATCCCCTAGCATCACCTAAATCTTAGCTAACACCGCTTGAATGTCAGCCAAACTGGTTTGCCATTGCTGATAATCAAGCGTGATAGGGTAAGCATGATTATTGGCTACGAGCACTAATGACGGAAATCCTTGAATTGGCAGTTTACGGGCAAAATGAATCTCTTTTTGCAGTTGCTGTTCAGTTTGTTCACTTAATAATTGCTGTTTAAATTGCTCAGTATTCATGCCTAATGTTGCGGCCAATGCGCATAGCACCTCAGTATCAGATGGATTGCTGGCATGTAAATAATAAGCATGCTGAATGGCATTCACCATGGCTTGCTCCTGGCCATATTGGCGCGCGACCAAAGTAGCTCGACAAGCTGGGTAGGTAGAGCGTCGTGGCTGACATACACGCCAAAAATCGTGATTAAACAGAGTGCCTAATTGCTGGTTAATTCTTTGCCATGTCTGCTCAAGCATCTGCTGCATCGCTTCTGGCATTGGCTCCGCTGAGTCAGGCGCTAAGCCGCCGACAAGGTAGCTGATATCAAGTTGCTCAGCAAACTCTCGTTGCAGTTGTTGTTGCAGCATGTCCCAGGTAGGGCGGTAACCCCAGCACCAACTACACATAGGGTCGTGAACATAATAAAGTGTTGCTTTAGCCATGGTGACCTCAAGAAGTGTCATATAACTTCATTATTTCTTTCATATTTAACCAATAGACTATGCCATCTACACAATCTATGCCATGCAAATAAGTGGCTAGATTTAAATGGTGCAACACACCGTCAGTAACGTTAGATTAATGATTACAGTTAAGGAGCAATGGAATGACAAGGAACAACAAGACGGCATTGGGCGCGTTGGCAATATTGAGCAGTTTAATCTGTTTATCAGCGTGTAACAGCAACGACAGCGATAGTACCGCTACAACGGGTGTTGATAAAAGTGTCAGCGCGCAAGTGGGGCCGAGACCACTTTTTTTAGTGGATCAAATGCAAGACAGCGAACTGAAAACCCAATTAGCGCAATGCGAGTCTGGCCCATTTTATCGTACCGACTTTTCTATTGGTCACCGTGGTGCCTCAATGCAATTTCCTGAGCACACTAAAGAAGCCTATCAAGCTGCTATTGATTCAGGTGCAGGTATTGTTGAGTGTGACGTTACCTTTACCAACGACAAAGCCTTGGTATGCCGTCATTCGCAATGTGATTTAGCCACAACCACCAATATTTTAGCGATACCGGCATTAGCCAATAAGTGCTCTGTGCCATTTACACCTGCCGACGCTGCAAACGGTGTTAGCGCAACCGCGACCTGTTGTACTAGCGATATCAGCCTTGCAGAATTTAAAACCTTAAAAGGCAAGATGGACGGCTTTAATCCTAAAGCGACCACGGTAGCCGAGTTTATGGATGGCACGCCAAGCTGGCGCACAGACCTCTATGCAGGTACCGGCACGTTAATGACTCATGCTGAAAGTATCGAATTATTTAAATCGGCTGGCGTAAAAATGACCCCAGAACTTAAGTCGGCCAGTGTCAGCATGCCGTTTGATGGCTTTAGCCAACAAGATTATGCGCAAAAAATGCTTGATGAGTATGGCGCCGCAGGAGTGGATGCGTCGCAGGTGTTCCCGCAATCATTTAATTTAGATGATGTGAAATACTGGATAGCAAACGCGCCAGAGTTTGCCGAACAAGCGGTATACCTTGATGGTCGCGATAGTGAAGCTGGATTTGATCCACAAAACAGTGCGACCTGGTCACCGAGTATGGACACTCTAGCTGCAGACGGGGTGAAGATTATTGCGCCGCCATTATGGATGTTAGTCACCTTAGATGACAATAACGCCATTGTGCCGTCTGAATACGCCAATGCTGCTAATGCCGCAGGATTGAAAATGATTGCCTGGTCACTAGAGCGATCTGGTTTACTCAGCCAGGGCGGTGGCGGTTGGTATTATCAAAGTATTGCGGATGCGATAGATAATGAAGGTGACACTTACGAGTTGGTTGATGTGTTAGCCAAAGATGTGGGGGTGATAGGTATCTTTTCTGATTGGCCCGCCACTGTGACTTACTATGCTAATTGCATGGGCATGTAACGAACTGGCCTGCGAATAACCAAGTCGTGATGGCTTTAAAACAACGTCACTGAGCACCAAGACCGCTCACATCAATACCGCTCACACCAATACAAATATCAAAGGTGCCCACATTGTTGGCACCTTTTTTATTAAGCGAACTATACTCGAGATGACGGCGTTATTGTTCCCATAAATGGACGATAAAACACGCTATTAGCACCTTCAATTTGATTGAGACTTTTTCATCGACAACCGAAGTGACTGAAATCGAAAACAAATAATATTTAGATTAGCGGTATTAGCCTTTAGTCTATATAGATCACACTGAATGTCGGTGTTAGGGTATCAGCACAATAAGACAGATAACCATATAAGAAATAAGGATATTGTAATGAAATTAACTAAACGCTTTTGCATGATCGGCGCCGCGGCTGCGTTATCAATCAGTACCGCAGTGATGGCCGCTCCTACTTTTATCAATATTCTCACCGGCGGTACCAGTGGTGTTTACTACCCTATCGGTGTTGCGCTTTCTCAGCTTTACAGTAACGGTATTGAAGGTTCTAAAACTTCAGTACAAGCTACTAAAGCCTCAGTCGAAAACCTTAACTTATTACAAGCTGGCCGTGGTGAATTAGCGCTTGCACTAGGTGACTCAGTGTCTGCAGCATGGGAAGGCGATACTGAAGCGGGTTTTAAAGCACCATTGAAAAACCTGCGTATCATTGCATCTACGTACCCTAACTTTATTCAAATCGTGGCCAATAAAGATGCTGGCATCAAGACGTTGGCTGACTTAAAAGGTAAACGTATTTCTGTTGGTGCACCTAAATCGGGGACTGAACTTAATGCCCGCGCTATTTTTACTGCTGCTGGTTTAAGCTATGACGACATGGGTAAAGTGGAGTATTTACCTTATGCCGAGTCTGTCGAGCTGATTAAAAACCGTCAACTTGATGCCACGTTACAATCATCTGGTTTAGGTATGGCTGCTATTCGCGACCTAGCCGCAACAATGGACATTAACTTTGTGGCGATTCCTGAAGATGTGGTTGCTAAAATCAATAACCCTGCTTACCAGGTTGGGGTGATTACTGCTAATACCTATGAAGGCCAAACTGAGGATGTCAGTACGGTTGCGATTCAAAACTTACTGGTAAGCCACAGTAAAGTGTCTGATGAAGTGGCGTACCAAATGACTAAGCTGATGTTCGACAACCTAGAACGTTTAGGCACTGCACACTCAGCAGCTAAAGATATCAGTTTAGACAAAGCGACTAAAAACTTACCCATTCCATTACATCCAGGTGCAGAGCGCTACTACAAAGAAGTGAATGCGCTGTAATTCAATGTTTTAACTCTTGAAGCGCTTGTTTGGATAATACATACCAAACAAGCGCTTAGTTGTTTTTAGGCATATCGATTTTAGCTGTAGTCAGTACAGAGGCATACCATGAGCGATCCATCCATTAACCAGAACACAATGTCAGAGCAAGGCTTAAGTGCCGACACTCGTGACTGGCCAAAAGCCTTATTTGTGGTGGCATTGGTTTTTTCTATTTTCCAAATCACTACAGCAGCGTTTCATCCGGTTTCAACCCAGGTTTTACGCGCTGTACACGTGGGCTTTTTATTATTAGTGGTGTTTATCAGTTACCCAGGATGGGGTAAAAGCAAACCCTGGCAACCTCTAGCCTGGGTACTTGGCTTAGCAGGCATGGCGACAGCAGCTTATCAGTGGGTGTTTGAGGCTGACTTAATTCAGCGCTCAGGCGACCTTACTCAAGGCGATATGATTATCGGTACCGTACTTGTGGTGCTGGTGTTTGAGGCGGCAAGACGAGTGATGGGAATTGCCTTGCCGATCATTTGTGGCTTGTTTCTCGCTTATGGATTATTCGGTGAATTTTTGCCTGGCGAGTTAATGCATCGTGGCTATGGCATTGACCAGATCATTAACCAATTAGCCTTTGGTACTGAAGGACTATACGGTACGCCAACGTATGTGTCGGCCACTTATATCTTCTTATTTATTCTGTTTGGTGCGTTTTTAGAGCAAGCCGGAATGATCCGCTTATTTACCGACTTTGCGATGGGTTTATTTGGTCATAAGGTTGGCGGCCCGGCAAAAGTGTCGGTGGTGTCATCGGCATTAATGGGCACCATTACCGGTTCTGGGGTGGCCAACGTAGTGACTACTGGGCAATTTACCATTCCATTAATGAAACGTTTTGGCTATAAGTCTGCATTTGCTGGAGGGGTAGAAGCCACGTCGAGTATGGGCAGTCAGATTATGCCGCCGATTATGGGTGCAGTGGCGTTTATTATGGCCGAAACCATTAACGTGCCGTTTATTGAAATTGCTAAAGCGGCAATGATCCCCGCGGTATTGTATTTTTGCTCAGTGTTTTGGATGGTGCATTTAGAAGCTAAGCGCGCTAACTTATCGGGTTTACCGAAAGACCAATGTCCTGATCCCTGGGCGGCTATTAAGTTGCGCTGGTACTTACTTATCCCGCTATTTATCCTAATTGGTTTACTGTTTTCTGGCCGTACGCCGCTGTTTTCTGGCATGGTCGGTTTAGCATTAACTGCGATTGTGATTCTAGGTTCGGCGATTATTTTAAATGTGTCGTCAAAGATAATGCGTTTTGCTTTTTGGATTGCATTAGGCGTGTTATGTGCCGGATTTTTCCAATTAGGCATAGGTGTCGTATTTGGGGTTATTGCTTTGCTGGTGGTCATTAGCTGGTTTGTAAAAGGCGGCAAAGAAACCCTAATGCTGTGTTTGCATGCTTTAGTTGAAGGTGCACGTCATGCGGTGCCTGTAGGTATCGCCTGTGCGCTGGTTGGGGTGATAATTGGTATTGTGTCGTTAACCGGTATTGCTTCTACCTTTGCGGGTTACATTTTGGCAGTGGGCCAAGACAATCTATTTTTGTCTTTGGTATTAACCATGGTGACGTGTTTAGTATTAGGCATGGGTATTCCAACAATCCCTAACTACATTATTACTAGCTCTATTGCCGCGCCGGCATTATTAGACCTAGGCGTACCGTTAATTGTGTCGCACATGTTTGTGTTTTATTTTGGCATTATGGCCGATTTAACACCGCCAGTGGCATTGGCCTGTTTTGCCGCAGCACCCATCGCCAAAGAGAAAGGCTTAAAAATCAGTTTATGGGCTATTCGTATTGCCATTGCCGGATTTATTATTCCGTTTATGGCGGTGTACGACCCAGCGTTAATGCTTCAAGGTGGCGGAGTGCTTGCCACAATATTTGTAGTGTTAAAGGCTACGGTTGCCATTGGTATTTGGGGTGTTATTTTTACCGGCTACTTATTACAAAAACTGTATATGTGGGAGCGTATTTTAGGCTTTATTGCGGGTGGCAGCTTAATTTTAGCCACGCCATTAAGTGATGAAATTGGTTTTGGCTTGGCACTGGCGTTTATTTTGCAACACGCATGGCGCGCTCGTAAGTTAAAACGTTTGGCACAGGAAGGCTAATGCTAGGGTTGTGTTTAGGTTTAGCGGGTAGCATTTGGGCACAAGTTCCTGCTGAGCAGATGACCTTGTCGTGGACTCATACTATTGAGAAAGTACGTTGGGCAGAAGATTATCGTCTCTTGCCTGACGGCTTTATCCTTGAGCAAGCTAGAGTCAAAGGCAGCGGCGCCGGAATGGAAATCCCAGCTGATGCTGTGTTAATTGACGGCAGCTGGCAATATAAGCCAACGTTGCCCGTGCTGCCAATGTTAAAGCTGGGGCGCACGCCTGAGGCTGGAGATTATCAGTTGTGTGTCTCGTCTGCCAATACCGAACAACAATGTCACCCCATGAGTTACTGGGTGGGCGAGCCAACGACTGCGCAGCCGTCGATAGAACTGTGGGGCTGCGATATTAAGTAATTTGAGTTGTTATTGAGTTCTCATTAAGCCTGTTTGGGTATAAAAAAAGCTGAATCAATGGATTCAGCTTTTTTGTTTTTCATCACGGATAAAATTAACACGCAGTTAATTTTGCACGTATTAGCTTGTAAACGCGTCTTGCAGTGATGGAACCACTTGTTTCTTACGGCTTAATACACCATCTAACCATACACGACCATTAACAGTTGGCTTGCCATAGGCGCGCTCTGTTAAATCAGCAGAATCAGAAACTACTAACATTTCTGAGCCTTCTTTCATGATATCGGTAAGCAGTAGTAATACGCTGTGACGGTTGCCTTCGACTTTTAGTTTAGCGATGTCCGCTTCTAGGTCAGCTTTAATGTCGTCAAAAACCGATAAGTCGATCACTTCTAATTGGCCGATACCGACTAGGTTTCCGTTCATGTTGAAGTCTTTGAAATCACGCATTACAAGGTCGCGCGCTGGCGTGCCTTCAACGGCTGATTTGACTTTAAACATGTCCATGCCGACTTCTTTAAAGTCTTCAATGCCGGCGATTTCAGCTAAGGCTTCAACGCAACGAATATCGGCAGTGGTGCAAGTTGGTGATTTAAAAATGACGGTATCGCTTAAAATAGCGCACATCATGATGCCAGCGATGTTAGCTGGGATTTTTACCTGGTAAAAATCGTACATCATTTTAATGACGGTGTTACTACAACCTACTGGACGGATCCAACATTCTAACGGAGTAGAAGTGGTTAAATCGCCTAGTTTATGGTGATCAACAATCCCAACGATAGTCGCTTGGGCAATATCGTCTGGTGCTTGAGTGATTTCAGAGTGGTCGACAATATACACATCTTCGCCAGCGTAGCTGGTTTTGTATTCTGGCGCTTCAAAACCAAATTTCTCTAAAATAAAGGCGGTTTCTGGTGATAATTCACCTAAACGTGCCGCGATAGCTGGCTCGCCGATTTGGTTTTTTAAATATGCTAATGCGATAGCACCACAAATTGAATCTGAATCAGGGATCTTGTGACCCACTACATACATTGCCATTGAAAGACTCTCCTATAAAGTTGTGCTGATTTTAACAAGGATTAATCGTCATAGCATTAAAAAATGCAGCCGCTGAATTCCTACCATAAAAAAAGCCCCAAGCGGAGAGTCTCGGGGCCTTTTTTATACTACTCAGGGTATGTGTACTTGTGGCGTGCTGTTTTGCTTTTTAGTATTGCTCATCTGTATGTTAAGTCTGCTTTGACTCTGAACATATATAGGCGCTTAATGTGCAAAACGTAGCCCTAATCGTTTCATTAGACTTATGTCACTAAAAACTTATGTCACTAAAAACTCATATCACTCAAATCAGTCTAGCAGAACTTGCGCCAATAAGGAGTCAGACCAGCTGCTGAGTTTTTAATCATAATGATGAGCCGTCAACGCGGATGTTACACCCGCACTTTTATCACGACTTTTCGCACCTGTTGCGGTAAGGCGCTGGTGCCTGGCATATGGATGTCACCTGGGAAAAACAAGGCAAACATCCCTGCTTTTAACGGAATAAAGGCAGCATCTTGTTTATTTGATTCATAGTCGTAATTAGCATAATCGTGGTCAGCAAAATACGCTTTAGACGGCGTTTGGTCTGCTAACGGTAAATAGCCAAACTCTTCCTCGCCGCTAACCACATATTGCACATCAATGTACTTTTCGTGTGCTTCAAAAGGCTGTGTTTCTTTTGGCTTGGTTTGGTAGTCATTTACAATGACAAAAATATCTTTGCCATCTAATGGGTAATTACCGATTTCAAGTTGGCTAAAGTCAGTGTCAGCAAGGTGCGCTAGTGCCGTGGCTAAACGAGGGCTAAGCTGAGTATAAATGTGACGGTTTGCTAGGGTATCGACAATCATAAAAATTCCGTAAGATGTAAACGATAGAAACATGATAACTTGTTAAAGCATACAGTTTTACTGAAAAATCAGCATTAGAAAAATAAGAAGGATTGTACATTGCCTGCATTACGTTTACTTGCTGGACCTACCGCTTACGCACAAATAGAAGCGAATGGCTTAGAACAATCATTATTTACTCAGTTGTTTGCTGCATCAGGCGGGCCGAAGTGGCTTGCCATCGCTGGATTAGATAAATATTTATTCAGTGAATTTTTTCAAGGGCGAGAAGATCCGCTCTATACCATGGGGGCTTCGTCTGGCGCATGGCGTTTAGCCTGTATGGCGCAGCAAAATCCATTGGCAGCTTATGAACGCTTTGAGCATTTTTATATTAACCAACGTTATGACGTGGCTAAGCCGACGCGTGAGCAAGTGAGCGCGCAAGTGCTTAAGATTGTTGACGGTATTTTGGGCGAGCAACAGGGCGCTGATATTTTAGTAAACCCATTAATTCGACATCATATGGTGGCGTGTCGTGCACGTCATTTAAACCGCATCCATGCAAAATTTGGCTTAATGGTCGGTTTGTCGATGGCAGCGGTAAGCAATATTGTTAATCGTAAAAGTTTAGGCTGGCACTTTGAGCGGGTGATTTTAAGTCATAAAGATGCGGCATCTCCGTTTAGACGCTTAAAAGACTTACCCACCAAGCAAGTTCAACTGACTCAAGAGAATATTCGTCATGGCTTATTGGCGACAGGATCGATCCCTTTGTTGCTTGATCCCGTGAAAGATCTGCAAGGATCGCCTAAAGGTCATTATTACGATGGCGGCATTACCGATTATCATTTTGATATGCCATTGCCTGCAGCGACAGGTTTGAGTTTGTATCCTCACTTTTACCCTTACATGAGTCCGGGTTGGTTTGATAAGTCGTTACTGTGGCGCAAAGCCAAAGCTAATTACCACAATGGACTGATTTTAGCGCCGAGTAAGCAATTTATTGCCAGCTTACCCTTTGGTAAAATTCCAGATCGCGAAGATTTTAAACACCTCGATAGCGACAGTCGCATTGCTTATTGGCAACAAAGCGTGCAGCAAAGCCAGGTGCTTGCTGACGAATTTGCTGAAATAGTGGCTAAGGGCAACATTATGGATAGGATTGAACGTCTGTAACCTTGAGTGAAAATGGGACTTTTTTTGTTTGAATTTGTTGTTTGTGTGAAATATAGCCTAATTAAACTAGGTCTAATTAACTAGTCGAGTGCGCGCAATTGCAGGTCAATGTCGTCAGTTAGCATTATTTACGGTGCTTATGTTGTTGAAATATTGACCACTGCTACACTTATTCTATTGATTTGATTTTGGTTCAGTAACTTCACCTTTGGTGTGGGAGGCTGCTATGCAAACACAAGAAATGGCGTTATTAATTCAAGATGGCGTGTTATTGCCCGGTGGACGACTCGAGATCCGTGTTGTGTCACCGTGCGATCTCAGCATGATTGCCCGAGTGTTAAAGGGCCATTATCAACTTGCCTTTGCAGCGCTAAAAGCCAACAGCGAACTCCCTTGTTACATCACCGCCACTCGTTGCAATATCATCGATTTTAATCAATTAGCAGACAACAGTTTAAGCATTGTGATTGAAGGATCGCAGCGAGTAAAAATCTTATCCGCAGCGCAGCAGCGCGATGGCAGCTGGATTGCACGTGCCTTACCTTGTCAAAACTGGAGCCAGGAGCCTATAGCAGGTGAGTTTGAAATTATCAGTGCGGCGCTGGAGCAATTTTATCAAGTGAACCCTGATTTACTTGAGCTGTATTCGCAAGTGCATTTAGAAGATGCCACCTGGGTTAGCCAGCGTTGGCTTGAAGTGTTACCTATGTATAGTCGCGATAAGTTAGTATTAGTTGAGCAGCCAAACTGCCATAAAACCATGGATTTTGTATTACAGTTGCTTAAATCTCATGTCGATGTGTAAGCGGTGCATCAGGGGCGATACACTGATAACATAGGGTGATTACCCTTTGCCAATGTTTGTACATAGCCCATTTTATGCCAAATTCAGACTCAAACGATTCACTCTCAAACGATTTAGCCCTACATTCAACCTCAGCCATCGCGGCGCAACCTTCGTATATTGTGCTACCTAGAGAAAGCGAATTGGCGGGTAAATCATATGCCACCGTTTTTGAGTTTTTGGTTGATCATTTTAAGCAAATTGAGGCCAGCGTATGGCAGCAGCGCATTAATGAAGGCAAGGTGCATTGGCAACATGGTGAGTTAATTGATGCGACGAGTGAGTATCAAGCGACGGCACGAGTCTATTACTATCGTGAGGTAAAGGCTGAAACCAAAGTGCCGTTTTATGAACAAATACTTCATCAAGACAGCGATATCATTATTGTTTATAAACCGCATTTTTTACCGGTAACCCCTGGCGGTAATTTTGTTAACGAATGCCTTGTGCATCGATTACGTATTGCCACACAAATCGATACCGTAGCGCCTGCCCATCGGCTTGATAAAGATACTGCTGGGGTGATGTTAATGACACTAAACCCGCAAACGCGTCATGCCTATCACCAGCTGTTTTTAGACGACAAGATCACTAAAGACTATCAAGCTATCGCCAAGGTTACTCCAGATTTATTAGCGCAATTAGCCGACAACACCTGTGAGTTACCGCTACATTGGACGGTTAAAAATCGTATTGTTGCGGCCAATCCTAGCTTTACCATGCAGGTGGCAGAGGGTGAGGCGAATAGCCATTCTGAAATAAGTCTGGTGGCAGTTAAAGACGGTTTGGGTTTGTTTGAGCTCAGCCCTATTACCGGTAAAACTCATCAATTAAGAGTGCATATGTTGAGTTTGGGTATGCCAATACTCAATGATCGCTTTTACCCGGTGTTACAGCCTAAAGGGCCAGATAATTATGATAAACCATTGCAGTTATTGGCCAAACGCTTACGGTTTAGCGATCCGCTAAGTGGTATTGAACACGATGTTGAGTGTCAGGGATTAGATTTGTTAGCGATGATGTTGTCGATGAAATAAAACCGCCATCGATAAGTCGATGGCGGTTTGGTTTTTAGCATTGATGCATGCTCTTTTACTCAGCTATTTAGCCGTAGCGTGTTTAACCCCTTTGCGGTTTTTCATGGGGTCGCCATCGTAACCTAGGGCTTTCCAATCTAGGCGCTCGCCTTTGTTATGGCAGTCATTACACTGTAATGCTTTGTCTTTTGGGGTCACCATATGGTTGATACGCCACCACATTTCGGTTTCAACAAAACCGTGTTTACCACTGTATTTAAGACCTTTTTCTACCATGGTTGGGTTTGCTTCCATACCCAGTTTAGCGGCGAGATCCCAGTCAAATTTATCCCAATATCCACCTTCACCGTAAGTTTTTGGTGTGAGTAAAATATTAAGTTCTGTGTCGTAAATTTGCTTACCGGTATGCACTTTAAAAGGGTAAATCTTGGCTTTAGGGTCATTAATATTACCTAATGGATAAGCGAGTTTTACCGTTTTAGTCGGGTCAATTTTATCGCCAGCCATGTAGGCGTCGGCGTTGCCATTAAACCAGGCGTATTGTGGTGGCACATCTTTTTGCCAAATAAAGCTGCCTTTCTTTTTGTTAAAGGTGTGCTTGCCATTTTCATCAGTAGTGTCTTTCAAATCTTGCCCTGCAGCAGACCAGTCCCAACGCATTTTTGTTGGTTCTACTTTGGCAAAAGTGGGAATATGACAGGTTTGGCATGCCACGGTTGCGGTATGGGTGTTGAGTTTTTTGTTTTGATGCGGCGCGTCGTCATGACAATTGACACAACCAATTTTGGTTTCTCCTCCAGGTGAAACGCCCATGGCATTACCACTGATTTGATGTTTTTCAGTCACGTGGCATTCTTGGCATTGAAAGTCATTACCGTCGGTGTCCATGTGTACATCGGTTTCGCGATCTGGATAAGACATTGACGAGTCTAAGTCGCCATGTTTAACCGCATCACCACCGCCGCCGTAAAAATGGCAACTGCCGCAGTTATCGCGTACGGGCGCACCAACATTTTGGGCTACTCTGGCTAAGTCTACTTTACCAAATACTTCACCGGCACCCGCTGGGTCTTTCATGTAAGTCCCTGTGGTGTCGTGACACACTAAGCAGTCCACTTTGGTCATGTCTTTAAAATCGAATGTTGAATCTTTCCAACCATAACCGGCATGGCAACTTGTGCAGCGGGGCTCGTTACCTGAAATCGACACACAAAAGTTGTTAATACTGTTCTTTTTACCACGCTTGACGGTACGTCCTGGTAACTCTTGCTCTAGCTCCCATGTCCAGTGAGAAGATTTCATAAAGTCTTCGGCATGTTCTTTATGGCAGGTTAAGCATTGTGTGGTGACTTCGGGACCATTGGCAAAGGGCCCTTGCAGTGCATCTTTGTGATTAAAGGCAGCCTGAGCACTACTGCTTAACATCAGTAATACTGCCAGTGCTGTGAATGTTTTCATGATATGTGTCCTTACCCCTGAGTTTGTGCTCAGGGGGACCAATGAGAAGTTCAAGTTAGAAATTGATGGTCAGTGATGCATTGATGTCGTAGGCGGTGTCGACTACGGGCAACATTGAGTAAGCATTGCCTGCAATCACATCGTCTACTTTTTGTGGTGCACCCACTGGAGAACCACTGCCTGTGTATTCATAGTCGTAGTACAAACCGGCTAACTTGATAAACATTTTAGGATTAATATCAAAGATATAATAAGCTTCGGCAACATGACCGCGGGTGGCTAATTTACTGCCCATAGGGTCATCTTGTGCTTGGGTGAATGGGCTCCAGTATTTAGAACCATAGTTATATTCAAGGCCAAACTTGCCATATGGTGCTGGAATTTGCATTCCCACATATACGCCATAACCGTCTTTAGTGTCAGAGTCGACGGTTGAGGTTGGCACCATAATGATTTCTGTGCCTGTGCTGTTTAATGCCGCTTCAAATACGGCATCACTTAACATGCCACCAAATAAACCCGCATTGCCTGTCGGTTCAGCACGAGTCCAACCGAGTGAGGCAAACATTTTCATGTCTTCGTCTGATTCATAGGCATAGCCTAGGCCACCTAGGTACATATCACCAATCACACTGCTAGGCTGCACTCGGGTAACAAAGTTAAAGTTTTCAAACTTTTGCATATCTTGATACATGGTTGGCGCAAAAATACTGGCCAATTGTGTTGGGAATGCCATGGTGCCGGTGAAGCCGTCGTTTACATCTTTAGCGCCGAATAAGGTGAACTGTAAAAAGTGGTTGCCGTCATTGATGACGTCGATATTAAATCCACCTAGATGGGTATCTTTGGTGATGATATCGCCAAATAATTCACCGTTACCGTATTGTGATTCAAAGCCCTGGCCGTAGCAGAAACGGACCGTTTGGCCTTCAATGCCGGTAATATCGGTTAAGTCATACCCTAACGTTGCACCGTCGAAGTTAAAGTTAACGAGGTGGCCAGAGGGTGTACCGCCGCGAAGCTCATTTTCACGATAGTGACTTGGAGGCCCGTAAGTTGAAGGACGACGACCAATAGACAGGTATGCGCCGCTGCCATTAATGTCTTTCCAGTTAAAGTAGGCGCGCTCAACTTTTAATTCATCGCCACTGGTACTACCGCTGCTAGTGCCGTCCATGGTGAAGGAATTCCATGAATCAAATACTTTAACGCCTGTTGAGTCGCCCCAACTTTTGTACATAGTAAGACGTCCAGCAAAACTGACGTTATCCCACACTTTTGCATTAAGGTTTAGGCGAAGGCGGGTGGTGTAAAAAATATCATTATCGATATCTTGTTGGGTCTTTTGCCCCAATACCATCGGCATTACGCCTTGCAGCATACCGCTTTGGAATGCTGCGGCTAAATCAGGATTGGCCATCATCATTTGCCCTAAAGGTGAGCTGGCACTGCTTGGGTCGCCAAATTCACCGGCCATTGCTTTAGCGGCAAAGTCAGAAAAGTTGACGTTCATGGCGGGGTTCCAGGTGACATTTTGATAGTGTAATGAATGCACTTTCGTTCTAAAGTCACCGGTAATTTCGATTCTGTCTAATGCGCTATGACGTTCAGTTTTGTCAACGCGTGAGTTTAAGTAATCTAAATCTTCAGATATTTCGGCCAACTGCTTTTCTAGTTCGGCAATTTTTTGTACATCGGTGTCAGTTGCTACGGCTGCACCACTCATAAAGAGCGCGTTAGCAACCAGTATTGAGATAAGTGTTCTCATGATGTTTCTCCCCGTATTTGCCTAATATTGAATCAATTAAGCAAATTTTGGTTGTCAGATTCCCTGAGGCTAAGCCTCATTATTTTTTAATTCGATTCGGTTACTGGCTGATGTTGGCGTTTACTCAGAAACGTTGATCAGCTGGGCTGACTTAGCCGCAGGTTGCTGGCTGGTCTGAGTCGGCAGCATGGTCATACAAAAACTGTTGAATATCTTTTAGTTCTTGTTCAGACAATGCCTCAAAAACGGCAGGTTTTGCTTTGTGTTTGTCGCGCGAGAAGAAGCGATCCCATTGGCTCATGGTTTTGCTCATCGGGGTGAGCTCTTGACCTTCGCTATTGGCACTGTGACAGGCTTTACATTCTTTTTTGTACAGGTGTTTACCTTTTTTAGGGTTGCCGCCATCGGCTGCCATGACCTGGCTACCGAGAGATAATGCAATAGCGACTGCGATACCAACTTTAATATAAGTGTTCATCATGTTTATCCTCTATGGGCTTTTATAGGTTGTGCCTTAGCAATATTGCTGTATTGCTTTGCTGTAAATAATGTTACCTAAAAAGAGGTATTGTTAATTTGAAGTAGATCATATTCATGAGAAAAATCTAATTGAAAAAAAGTTAATTGAAAAAAATCTAATGAACTTGTGTGACGCAGATCTATTGCTAATTTGGCTGGATGCTTGATAGGCGGGTTAGGGTATATTTTGAGATGTAAAAAGAGATCGCTTTTAGGGTTAGTTGGCTAATGCCATCACTGATTTAACCACTAAAACCGTGGCGCTGATGCTGCAGAGCACGAGAGTGGCAAGACGGGTTTTGTTTTTATCGACGTGGTTGATTAACAAACCCGAGACAAGATAGCCGCCAATGACTGACGGTAGCAGCATCAGTGACAACCACAAATGCTTTATTTCTACTAAACCGACCACGGCTAAAATGGCTAACGCAATCAGTGAGCTGAATACAAAAAAGGCTGACAATGCCGCTCTAAATTGGCTAGCATCTTGTCCGGCGAGTAAAATCGCCATCGGTGGGCCACCAATCGCGGCGATGTTGCCAAAAATACCGGAGAATACTCCAGCAATAAATAAGCTTATACGGTTGATGGGGGCGGTAATCTTGTAAACACTCAGAATCACGGCAATGTATACGATAGCCGCAATAATTAAGCCGAGTATGGCTTGTGGGGCAAACAGTAATAATCCTGCACCCACAAATCCACCGGGGATCCGGCCGAGTAAGGCGTATTGCAAGCCATTAAATTGCAGGTGACCGCGTTCTCTGTATAAGGTCATTGCCGAAATGGCAAATCCCATAACAATTATGGGGACAGGGACAAGTTGGGGATTAACAATATACAGCAGAGGGCTTGCGACAACGGCTAACCCAAAGCCAATTAAGCTTTGGGTTAGCGCGCCAAAAAAAACGATAACTGATGCCAGTATCAATGTAGATGGATCGATAAATGACATCATAAGTTCTCTATAAAAATATCACGACTTCTTATTAGGGTCGCTTCAAAGTCTGTTGATTAAGTCTGTGGGTTATTCCATTTCTTCCCACTCAATACCCATCTCATCCATTAACTTTTTCGCTTCACTTGGAATGCTATCCGGTTCATCTTTGGATAAATCACCGTCATGAGGTAATGGTTGGCCTGTGTATGCATGCAAAAATGCCTCGCATAACAGTTCACTGTTGGTCGCATGACGCAGATTATTTATCTGGCGACGGGTACGCTCATCTGTCAGTACTTTTAATACTTTTAAAGGGATAGAAACTGTAATCTTTTTTACTTGTTCATTCTTTTTGCCGTGTTCGGCATATGGGCTGATATATTCGCCATTCCACTCAGTCATTAACTTACCCTTAACGATAAATACGGGGCAGATTTTAACCCCTTACAATCTCTAGTCAAATTATTGCTACTATTTAGTGACGATTGCAAATAGATTTCTTTATGTTTAGACGTCTAAACGTCTAATTTAGGTTGACGTACGCTAACCTCTTAGGTAAATTTGGACGTCTAGACATCTATTTTGTGTGTTTGTGAATTTTTAGGAGTCTTTATGACTAAGTATCAAAGCGCCACATTGGCCGTTCGCCAGGGTATAGAATCAGACACACAACATGGAGCCGTAGTACCACCGATTTATTTATCGACCAATTATTCGTTCGACGGCCATAAAAATCCGCGCGAATTTGACTACAGCCGATCAGGCAATCCTACTCGTTGCATATTAGGTGACGCGCTGGCAAAACTTGAGCAAGGTGCAACCGGAGTGGTGACATGCACAGGTATGGCGGCCATTACATTGGTGACCAGCTTACTCGGCCCTGATGATTTATTAGTGGTTCCGCACGACTGTTATGGTGGCAGTTATCGCTTGTTTACCAATTTGGCTAAAAAAGGCCAATTTAAATTAGTGGTTGTCGACCAAACCGATGCTCAAGCATTGAGCCAAGCCATAGCGCAAAAACCTAAAATGGTGTGGTTAGAAACCCCGTCAAACCCATTACTACGCGTGGTTGATATTGAATCGATTAGCCATGCTTGTCGCGACGTTGGTGCATTAGTTACGGTAGATAACACCTTTTTATCACCCATTTTACAGCAACCTTTATTGTTAGGTGCTGATATCGTTATTCACTCAACCACTAAATACATTAACGGCCATAGTGATGTGGTTGGCGGCGCTGTGGTGGCTAAAGATCCTGAATTAGGTGAGCTACTACATTGGTGGTCAAACACCCTTGGGTTAACCGGCTCTGCGTTTGACAGTTACTTAACCTTACGCGGTTTACGCACACTAGCAGTGCGAATTCGAGAGCATCAACGTAATGCACAAAAGATTGTGGAACTGCTTAATGCCAGCGACGTGGTTGCTAAAGTGTACTATCCCGGTTTAAAAGACCATCCAGGTCACGAAATTGCGGCAAAACAACAACAAGGCTTTGGTGCTATGTTAAGTTTTGAATTGCAAGGTGGCGAGGCAGAAGTGGTGGCATTTTTAAATGCGCTGACATTGTTCAGTGTTGCTGAAAGTTTAGGCGGAGTGGAAAGTTTAGTCGCCGTTCCGGCCACGATGACCCACAGAGCAATGGATGCAGAAGCACGCCAAGAGGCTGGTATTAAAGACACTTTATTGAGACTATCTGTCGGCATTGAAGATGCTGAAGATTTGGTTGCTGATATTAAAGCCGGTTTAGCCGCAGTTGCAGCAATTAAATAGCCTGAACTTGGGTAAAATTAGCTTAATTTACGTTTATGTTAGCTGTAGTTTTCGTTAAATAAAGTAAAATAGCAGTCGCAATAAAAAAAGTCGTAGTTGTTTAAGGAGTGCGTAATGGCGCGAGGTCATTTACATAAGTTTGGTGGTTCTAGTTTAGCGGATGCTGATTGCTATCGTCGTGTTGCCCATATTTTACTGACTCATGGTAACAGTGATGATCTTGTGGTGGTGTCTGCTGCCGGTAAAACCACTAACTTCTTATATAAATTACTCAGTTTGCGCGACAGCGGTCAACTTTGGCAAGAAGAGCTGCAAGTGCTCATTAGTTATCAGCAAACCTTAATTGAGCAACTATTGTCAAACGAGCAGGCGCGTGATTTGCGTGAGCGCTTGTCTACCGACAGAGCGCAATTAGTTAGCTTGTTGTCTTTAGAGCAGCACAACGATTATCAGTTAAACCAGGTTGTGAGTTTTGGTGAACGCTGGTCTGCACGCTTAATGGCAGCATTACTGCGCGAAACTGGCGTGGCTGCAACGCATGTTGATGCCTGTTCTATTTTGGTTGCCGACGAAGGATCAGTGCCTAATATTTTAGTGCAAGAGTCGCGCGACAAGGTGCAAGCTTTGTTGGCTTTGCATCCGCAAGAGCGTTTAGTGATTACCGGTTTTATTTGTGCTAACCGCCATGGTGATACCTTATTGCTGGGCCGTAATGGTTCTGACTTTAGCGCCACGCTAATAGCTAGCCTGGCTGACATTGAACGTGTCACCATTTGGACTGATGTTGAAGGGGTGTTTAACGCTGACCCTAACAAAATTAATGATGCCAAATTGCTTAAAAGCATGTCTTTAGCAGAAGCTGATCGCCTTGCGCGTTTAGGCTCGCCTGTTTTGCACTCACGTACTTTGCAGCCATTATTTAACACCGATGTGAGTTTAGCTGTACGTTCAAGCTACGCATCTCACACCGACTTTACCTTAATTGCTCCACTGAGTTCATCGGCTAGCGCACCTGTGGTGACTAACCTCAATGAAGTGGTGTTATTTAGCTTTAAACTCAACACCGAGATTGCACCACTGCTGGCTATTTTAGATCAAGCAGGCCTGACGCCATTAGCATATTGGGAGCTCGCCCAACATAAATTTGAGCTGGCATTTACCCTAGAAAGCCAAAAACAGGTTCAAGCACTGTTGGTAAAACATGGCGAGCAATGGGCGATTGATGAATTAGCCATACAAACTGACCTAGGATTGGTGGCGTTAGTCAGTGCAGATGCACATCATTTTAGACGCAGCTTTGCCCGTTTATTAAGCCGCGATGCCAAACCTGTTTATCAAGACTCGTTAAGCTTAGTGACCTTAGTGCCACAAGCGCAGGTGAGTTTATTAACCCAAAAGGTGCATCGTCGCTGCGCCGGCCCCAGAATGCGCATCGGCGTGTTGCTGCTAGGTGTCGGTAATATTGGCGAAGCATGGGTCGATTTATTTAAGCGTGCCAGCCAAACATTAGATCGCGAACTTGAAGCGTCGGTAGAGCTTATCGGTGTGGTTGGGTCGCAAAAGGCATTAATTTCAAATGACGGTATACGCCTTAATCATTGGCAGCAAGATTACCAAGCCCATGCTACAGATTGGGATTACGACTCATTGTTTGAGCAATTAGCGCAATTGTCTTGTGATGAAATTGTCGCGTTAGACATCAGTGCCAGTGCCACATTAACCTTGCAGTATCCTGAGCTATTTGCACGTGGCATTCATGTGGTGAGCGCAAATAAACTGGCGGGTTCTGGGCCATTACCTTTTTATCGTGAATTAAAGCAACAGCTCAGTAATCGTCGGTTATTTTGGCGTTATAACGCCAGTTGCGGAGCGGGTTTACCGATACAACACGCGTTAAACGATTTGCGTAATAGTGGCGATACCATTGAAGCTGTCGGCGGAATTTTTTCGGGTACCTTATGTTGGTTATTTGAAAACTACGATGGCAGCAAACCGTTTTCGGAATTAGTCCTAGAAGCGCGCGGTTTAGGGATTACCGAGCCCGATCCGCGTGATGATTTGTCTGGCCGTGATATGCAGCGTAAATTGCTGATTTTAGCCCGTGAGATTGGTTTAGCCGTTGAGCTCGATGATATTACGCTTAATTCGTTAGTGCCTAAGGCATTAGCTGAGTTGTCGTTAGACGATTTTTTACCGCGTATTAGCGAGTTAGATGATGACTTGTTACAACAATATGTTGCAGCCGCTGAGCAAAACAAAGTGCTGCGTTACGTGGCATCGTTAGACAAAGTCGAGGGTAAACTGCAGGCCGAGGTCGGTTTGCAGTGGGTAGACAATAATCATCCTTATGCCAACTTAACCCCTGGCGATAATGTGTTTGTTATTCGCAGTGCGTTTTATCAAGGTAACCCATTGATTATCCGCGGCCCAGGTGCTGGACGAGAGGTTACCGCAGCCGCAGTGCAGTCGGATTTAGTGCATATTTGTAAAGACTTACTGCAAGAGTAATATTGATTAAAAAGACCATGTGATGGTCTTTTTTTTCGTCCTCTATTAGTTTTTCGTCCTCTATTAGATAGTGCTGCTTACGATTAAAAGGATATTAAATGCAAAGGCCAACAAAGGAGCAAATTCGAGATTTACCACTTTATGAGGGTATTGGTCTTGATAATATCATCGTTGTCACAAACACCGCTGACGCTATTAGTGCAATAGCAGAGTTAAAAACACACTCTTGCTTAGGCTTTGATACCGAGAGTAAACCTTGTTTTATAAAAGGTGAGGTAAGCGATGGACCTCATTTAATTCAAATAGCCACACAGTCCAAAGTATTTTTATTTCCTACTCAGTTTTATGAACACTTCACTGACATTGCTAAAATACTGTCGGATCCTACGATAAAAAAGGTGGGGTTTGGGCTAAAGGAAGACAGAAAAATACTCTTGAGAAAATTTGGCATTACGTTAACCAATACAGAAGAGCTTTCTTCAAAAGTGATGCGTTTTGCACGCGTTAAACAACGTGTAGGCGCTAGGGTTGCGGTTGCGATGTTTTTTAATCAACGACTATCTAAGAGTGCACAACAATCCAATTGGTCAATATTCCCTCTGCATAACCATCAGAAAAAATATGCGGCAAATGATGCCCATACTGCATTACTCATCGAGCTCGAAATTGAAAGGCTGAGTCAGCAATAATTATACCGGCATGGCTCTTTCACCACTCCATAGGTTTTATTATTCTTAATATTTTCTCTTTTTTGCCGAACGTAGCTACAGAATAAACTCAAACATACATAAATATTTATTATTAAATCAATAAGATTTGATAATTTTTATTAATATCGTGTTCGCCGTAAGATTACTCCATCGAAACAAATGACGAATCAATTAATCGTTTTTAGGAGTAAGTTATGAAAATGAATCACGTAGGTTTAATGGTTGGCGACATGGATAAAGCGGTTGAGTTTTATACCAAAGCGCTAGGGTTACGAGTGGTAATGGGTAACACTAAGGTGCAAGAAGAGCGCAAAACGGCGATTGGCAGAATGTGTGTCGCTGTATTTGGTGAAGGCTTTAAAGGTTTTAACATTGCGCACTTAGTCACCACCGACGGTATTGGTGTTGAGTTGTTTGAAATGATCGATCGCCAAGAGCGACACGACGTTGACTTTACGCGTCTTGGTATTTTTCACTTTTGTTTGCAAACAGATGACTTTGAAGGTGCAATTGCACGTACCGAACAATATGGCGGCAAGGTGCGTATGGATATTATGCGTTACCACCCTGAAGACGATAGCAAACCCGCTAAAATGGTTTATTTAGAAGATCCGTTTGGTAACCTATTTGAATTCTACTCGCATACTTATGAAGAAACGTACGCTTCTGATTACGCGTAAGTTATACCGTTGAACCTCACCCCAAAGCGACCTTAAAGGTCGCTTTCTTGTTTTATACCAATCCGCATTAATAAATGACCACTCAGAATGCAACCAACGACTTCAATCAAGTCTTTAAAATAGATTCATTTGAATCGGTTTTACTTATGGGAGAAGTGTTATGCCACTAAATCGTGTGATTGATGTTTTTTTAGCTTGACATAGCATGCAGTTAAACTAGTATATGGACGTATAGACGTCCAAACGGCTAAATGGTTTGGTTGAAATAAACTGAAATGAGTCAAGTTAGCCGCTTGGTATAGACTCCGAAGTGTTACAGAAGTTGAAGGAATACATTATGGCTTTTCATCATGCACAACATGCCCAGTCGTTAAATCAGAGCTTGTCTGAGCTGAGTGATATTAATGTATCATTTGAGTTTTTCCCGCCTTCAACACCTGAGATGGAAGAGATCCTGTGGAATTCTATTCGTCGTTTAGAGCCATTAAACCCTAAGTTTGTCTCGGTAACTTATGGTGCTAACTCTGGGGTGCGTGACCGTACACACAGTGTGATTGAGCGTATTCAAAAAGAAACTAATTTGTTAGCTGCGCCGCATTTAACCTTAGTTGATGCCAGTGATGAAGAGCTCGTTGAGTTAGCAAAACATTATTGGAACTCAGGCATTAGAGACATTGTTGCGCTGCGGGGTGACTTACCAGAAGGCAGTCCAAAACCAACCCGTTTTGCCAATGATTTAGTCAGCTTATTGCGCTCTGTTGCTGATTTTGATATTTCGGTTGCAGCCTATCCTGAGGTGCACCCAGATGCACGTAATGCTCAAGCTGACCTGATAAATTTAAAGAAAAAAATTGATGCCGGTGCCAATCGCGCCATTACCCAGTTTTTCTATGATGTTGAATCATATTTGCGCTTTCGCGATCGTTGTGTCACTGCAGGCATTGATGTTGAGATTATCCCGGGGATCTTACCTGTGACTAATTTTAAGCAGACGAAACGTTTTGCCGATATGACCAATGTTGCTATTCCGCATTGGTTACACCGCCAATTTGAAGGTTTAGATGATGACCCCGCAACGCGTCAATTGGTTGGTGCAAATGTGGCCATTGATATGGTTAAAGTATTAGCGCGTGAAGGCGTTAAAGATTTCCATTTTTATACCCTTAATCGTGCAGAATTAACCTATGCGATTTGCCACACACTAGGTGTGCGTCCAAAGTAAGGTAATCTGGGATTGGGTATTGAAGCCTTCTGTAATATGATTACAGAAGGCTTTTTGATTTTTAACGAGGAAATTCAGTGTCTGAGTTAGCGGGTCTATGCCCTATTTGTCATCAACAAAATGCGTGTTCAATGGCGCTTGGACAAGATATTTCAAGTTGTTGGTGTGTCGATTCTGCTTATAGTGCGGTTGAATTGATTCAGCAATATGTAACGACATATCCAGACAAGGCTATCCGTTCAGATCAATGTGTCTGTGCTTCCTGTTTAGCGAAAATAGCACTCATCACAGCAACAGAACCCCCAGCAGTACAATTATTTATTCCTTGATCCGCTATTTTTCCATTATCTGATATATACCCAATCAACTTGAAAATACGTGTTTCAGAGCTTCACCTTGTTTTCAATACTAGGCGAGTTAATGTAGTTACCTTGTAAATTAACGCAACAACGCTTTTGTTTTAAAAATCAGGAGAACACAGTGAAACTCCCAAAGGGCAAGTTTTACACGCGTTTATGCAGCGTTATTGATTTTGGAAAGGGAATAACCATTACCCGCAATCAATGCCTTGCCTAAACGCGTGTAAATTCTTGCTGAAATCGAGCATCTTCAGGTTGGTTGTATATAGTCATTTCAATTGTTAATTATTTGTTGTTTACAAGCGCTTGGTAGGTATACTAAAACCTCAATATTTGAGGATAATAATAATGTTAAAAAAAATTCTCCTAGGGCTTGCTGTCATCATCGCCATCCCTTTTATCGCCGCATTGTTTATTAAAACCGATTACTCCGTTACCCGCACCGTTACCATAGACAAGCCTGTTACTGAGGTTTTTGACTATATTAAACATCTAAAAAACCAAGATAATTTTAGTAAGTGGGCGCAAATGGACCCAGAAATGGTTAAAACCTTTCGAGGAACAGATGCGACAGTGGGTTTTGTATCTGCATGGGCGAGTGAAAACCCTGATGTTGGGGTTGGTGAGCAAGAGATTATTGCCATTGACGAAGGTAAGCGTATCGATTTTGAATTACGCTTTATCTCGCCGTTTGAAGCGACGTCACCTGCTTACATGACAACTGAAGCTATCAGCACTCAACAAACTAAAGTGGATTGGGACTTTAGCGGCCACATGGACTATCCAATGAACTTGATGTTTCTATTTGTCGATTTTGAAACCATGATTGGGGCCGATTTACAGCAAGGATTAGATTCGTTGAAAGTGATACTTGAAAAAGAGTAACGGACAAACCTGTTTTATCTTGAAGATGATTCATCACATCTTGTCTTAGGTTGCCTTGATTAACGTAATCGGGGTAACCTAAAAAATCCAATCGTGACAATGGAGTTGGGCCGTTGTCATGATAATAATAATAACCAAACATCTAATAATAATAATTTCGACAATAGTCATTACTCATTATGAGGTTTTACATGGAAGCAATCACAAGTTTTGTCAGTACGGTCAACGGTATTGTGTGGGGTATCCCCATGCTAGTTATGATTTTAGGCGTAGGCTTATTTCTGTCTATTGGGTTAAAACTCATGCCTATTTTAAAACTGGGTCGCGGGTTTAAATTATTATGGTCTGGTCGCCAAGTCACAGACGAAAGCGAAAAAGGCGATGTGAGTCCGTTTAATGCGTTAATGACTTCGTTATCGGCAACAATAGGCACGGGTAATATTGCGGGTGTTGCTACGGCAATCTTTATTGGTGGCCCAGGTGCCTTATTTTGGATGTGGTGTACTGCGCTTGTAGGTATGGCGACCAAGTTTTCTGAAGCGGTACTGGCGGTAAAATATCGTGAAACAGATGCCAACGGCAACCATGTTGGTGGCCCAATGTATTACATCAAAAATGGCTTAGGCAGCAAGTGGGCATGGCTCGGTACCGCCTTTGCTATTTTTGGTTCTATTGCCGGCTTTGGTATTGGTAATACAGTACAAGCTAACTCCGTTGCCGATGCCATGAGCAGTAACTTTGGCGTACCAAGTTGGGTGACTGGCGTGATATTGATGGTATTGGTTGGTGCGGTATTAATGGGCGGTATTAAGCGTATTGCTGAAGTTGCTGGCAAGTTAGTACCATTAATGACGGTGTTTTATATTACTGCGGGTATTGCAGTATTGGTGGTGTACGCCGACCAAGTACCAGCGGCGTTTATGTTAATTATTGAAAGTGCCTTTAACCCTGTTGCTGCCCAAGGTGGTTTTGCAGGCGCAGCGGTATGGGCGGCTATCCGTTTCGGTGTGGCCCGTGGAGTATTTTCAAACGAAGCTGGTTTAGGGAGTGCACCTATCGCTCACGCGGCAGCGCAAACCAGTAATCCGGTAAAACAAGGTTTAGTGGCCATGTTAGGCACATTTATCGATACGTTAATTGTGTGTTCAATTACCGGTTTAGCCATTGTAGTTTCAGGTGCTTGGACCTCGGGTGAAAATGGTGCGGCATTAACCTCATTTGCTTTTTCGCATGCATTGCCTATGGGTAATTACATTGTGGCTATCGCATTAGCTGTTTTTGCCTTTACCACCATTTTAGGTTGGAGCTTTTATAGCGAAAAGTGTGTTCAATACCTTTTAGGTGATAAAGCTGTTAAGCCATTTCGTTTAATTTGGACGTTAGTGGTGCCATTAGGTGCAGTGAGTTCTTTAGAGTTTATTTGGTTATTGGCCGACACATTAAATGCCATGATGGCGATTCCAAACTTAATCGCGTTAGTGTTACTGAGCCCTGTGGTATTTAGTTTAACCCGTGAGTACTTTCTCAAGCAGCGCGCACTCAAAGCGCAGCGCTAATGTTGCTGAATTATTGATGAGCAGGTGAACTTAATCTTATAATTCATAGTCTCTGTTAGACACGTTAATCAATTTTGGTACTCAGTTTAAGCATGTTCATTATTTTAGTGAGCATGCTTTTTTAAAAGGATTTTTACATGAACAAAGCATTTTTGGCCACATTAGGCGCGACCGTGTTGGCGGTGTTATTTGCCGCGGGTTGTTCTAATTTGGGGTTTAGAACCAATGCGGGCGATATCGCGGTAGGTAACGTAAAAGCAGGTAATGTTGATACATACACCTCTGCAGAGATGTCGAGGTTTAAAGCGAGGTTTTTGGGCGAAGTCACGACATATTATTGCGAAAACTCATTAGACCCGGCGAAATTGGATAATTTACCCAGTTTGTCGTCTATGGCTAAGTCGCTTAAGGTACAAGTGTCGCAACGCGGAGGTAATGCGATTGTGATGAAGCAATGCGGTCGCCTTGTTGATCCATCTTGTAGTGCTTATTTAGAATGTAATGGCGAAGCTTATAGTATTGATAGAGGCTTTTAATACATCGCAGGTCCAGCCTATTGCTGCTTAGCAATAGGCACTAATCTAAGCGTTTATTAAAGCGCTTAGCGGCTACCCACAATCCAACTAACGTAAATCCTACTAGCCATAAAATATCCTTGTAGAGCTCGCCTAGCGTTGCCCCTTTTAACACTATTGCCCGAATGACCCGCATAAAGTGGGTGCCAGGCAGGACTTCTGCAATCCATTTTGCTGTGGTTGGCATGGCTTCTAACGGGGTGATAAATCCCGACAGTAATATGGTTGGCAGTAAAATAAAAATCGTCATCTGCATGGCTTGAAGTTGAGTTTGGGCAATGGTTGAAATGATTAAGCCTAAGGTTAAGCTAGCGGTAATAAACAGTAATGTAGCAAGCAATAAATGACTGATTGCACCATTGATCGGCACGGCAAAAATGAGGTTACCTAACCCTAAAATAATGGTCATTTGTATGAGGCCAATAACGATATACGGTAAAATTTTTCCTATCATCAACTCAAGCGGTTTAATTGGGGTGGTGATCAATAGTTCCAAATTGCCGCGCTCTCGTTCTCGCACAATGGCGGACGACGTAAATAACACCATGGTCATGGTAAGGATCACTGCGATGAGTCCCGGCACAATATTGACTGCCGATCGCTGCTCAGGATTATAAAAAAGACTCACTTCAAACCGAGATGAACTGCTCGTTTGCTCAGGCACAATGTCGTTGAGAGACAGGTTTTTGAGTTGTTTGATCGCGCCTGCGATCATGGTGTCTGACCCATCGACTATCCATTGGCCTATCGGTTCGTTATGCGCTAATTTTGCAGTTAAGGTTGGCGGTAAAATTAACGCGGCTTTAATGTCGCCACGCCTGATGGCGGCTTGCGCTTGCTCTGCTGTGGTTAAAAATTGTTTTACCTCCACCACTTGAGTGACTTTAACCGCTTCAACTATCCATCGCCCAGCCGCGGAGTCACTTTGATCGACAATTGCCACGGGGATGGCACGCACATCGGTATTGATAGCATAGCCAAATAGCAGTAATTGAATGAGCGGGATCATAATCACCATGGCAAAGGTAATGCGATCGCGGCTTAGTTGTTTGATTTCTTTGGCGGTAATGGCATAAATGCGCAAGTAGCTGTGACGAATGCTGCTTAATAAACTCGCCATGACCTTAGCCCTCTTGTTGCATAGGTTTGGCGGGTACGGGCTGGCCTGTATAGCTAACAAACACATCTTCTAGATTAGCAGTCACTAGGCGTATGTCTTGCGGATTCAACTGCCGATTGTGCTGCTGGCATTGATGTAATATCCAGGGGATAGGATCGCTGATGTTCTTACTCACCAATACCCGTAGGCGATGACCTAATTGCGCTGCTGAGGTAACGTGCTCAATGGTAATTAGCATCTGTTTTAATTGCCTTAAATCTGTGGTGGTGATTTCAACAACGTGGGCATTGATATTGTCCATTAATGATTTTGGTGTGTCATCGGCTCTAATGTGACCTTTTTCCATTATCGCGATTTTATGGCAGCGCTCGGCTTCATCCATATAGTGTGTGGTCACTAAAATACTGGTGCCTTGCTCTGATAAGTCGAATAACTGTTCCCAAAAGTCGCGCCTGTTTTGTGGGTCGACGGCTGAAGTGGGCTCATCTAAAAACAGTAATGAAGGCTGATTTAAACAGGCACAGGCTAATGCAAGCCGTTGCCGTTGTCCGCCGCTGAGTGTGCCTGCTAATTGGTGTTGATATTGATTGAGCTTATAAGTGCTTTGCAGTTGATCAATTCGTTTCTTACAATGGTCTGCATTAATGCCATAAATTCGCCCAATAAATTGCAGGTTCTCTTTGACGGTGAGATCGTCATAGAGCGAAAACTTTTGTGTCATATACCCAATATGATGGCGTAATGCTTCAGCTTGTTTAGGGATGCTTAACCCCATGACATTAATGTCGCCTTCGCTTGGTGTTAACAAGCCGGTTAGCATTCTGATGGTAGTTGATTTACCACAGCCATTGGGGCCTAAAAAGCCATATATATGGCCTTTAGGCACAGATAAATTTAAGCGTTCAACCGCAGCAAAGTCGCCAAAGCGTTTAGTGAGATTATGTGCTTGAATTACCCATTGAGGGTCTGTTGTTGGCTTCATTTTTGCGCCGGTAAGATAACTTGAACAGGTATACCTGTAGGGAGTTCGCTAGCGGTGTCATCTAAACTCACTTCAGCTAAAAATGCCAGTCGTGAACGATCAGTTTGATTGAGTGCGTAATAGGGCGTGAATGCGGGTTCGGTGCTTATCCAGCGAAGCGTGCCGTTAAAGTCGTTATCGATACCGTCGACCGTTACCGACAAGCTT
Organism: Shewanella sp. MF05913; assembly: GCF_059758095.1. Classification (NCBI taxonomy): domain Bacteria; kingdom Pseudomonadati; phylum Pseudomonadota; class Gammaproteobacteria; order Alteromonadales; family Shewanellaceae; genus Shewanella; species Shewanella sp. MF05913. Next base: position 67,392 of record NZ_JCAYNT010000005.1, on the reverse strand, counting down.
TGGCCTATTTTCAGTTTAGCGGCGTAAGGCTCGGGGATATACACTCTGGCATAAGGCGCTGCATCGGCCTGTATTACCGCCACTACAGCACTTAGAGGAACACGTTCGCCGATATTGTAAGGCAGGTTGTCTAATTTTCCGCTGCGAGTTGCGCGGATACTCAAATCGCTATACACCTGTTGCTCGTAGCTTAAATTAGCTGTGGCTGCATCGAGTGCCGCTTGAGCTTGAAAGATATCTTCTTGGCGAACACCTTTGATCAAAACCGTTAAGCGATCGTTTGCTGCATCGTATTCGGCAGTAGTTTGATCTCTAAGGGCTAAAGCCCGATCGCGTTCGGCCTCACTGACTAAGCGCTTAGCCAATAAACTGGCTGTGCGTTGATAGGACTTTTGCGCTTCAATTTTGGCGGCATTGGCACTTTTTAATGCTGAGTTTGCGCTGGCAATGTCTTCTGGTCGCTCGCCATTGGTGAGCTTTAATAAATAGGCTTTGGCTTTAACCACTTCGGCTTGCATCACGGCTAATCGTGCCGCTTGTTTGTGGGTATCAAATTGAACTAATAAATCTCCATGATTAATGTTCATGCCTTTTTTTATGGGTTGGGCAGTAATGATTTCAGCGGCTGTGGCGCGCAGTAATACGCGATCGCGCTCTAAGGTCCCTAAAGCTTGGTCGGGTGTGGACGGCGTGCAACCACTGAGGATTATGACGCAGGATAAGAACGCTGAAAATAGCAGATGCTTCATAGCAAGTCTCATATAAGGATATGATTACACTATAGCATTGCATTTGATGAGTCAGCTAAGTGTGATTTACACCACACTTAGCCAATGAGTCTTAGAAAATGAGCTTAGACAATAGTGATTAAGCGGTAACCATTACTCTAAATAATTGCCCGAAATAATTACTCGAAGTTATTGTCAAATTCTGAGTCTTCAAACAAGTCGACAGCCAATGATGGAGCCACGTGCTTAAATTGGCGGGCAAAGTGTCGTTGCACCCCTTTAAGATCAATATTACCGATCCCAGAAGCAAAACCAAACCAGGCATAAAGGCCACTGATGTCTTCAAACATCGGCGGTAAATATTTGGGCTTGGCAATGATGCCTTCTTGGTAAGCTTGATACAGTACCGGAATATCTTCAATCGCGAGCTTACCTAAAAATAACATTGGGATCAGTTCTGGTAAGCCGGTGCTAATGGCACTGCGGATAAAGTTAATGTTTTCAACATAACCGCGCACATATGAAATATCTTTAGTAAAAAAGCTGCCGCCAGCGACCATGCCGCCACGAAACACCCGTTGAGTGACTCGGTAACTGTCTTTTGAACTTAGATTAAGATTTCTAAAGTAGCGATACACTTCGATAAAGTCGGCGCCTTGTTCAGCCATGTCGACCGCAGAAACTCGGTCGCTAATACGACGAGCACGCCCTGGGTTTGAGCTTAAGGTAAGCATTTCCATCAGTACTGCCAGGCCTTCTTGCGACGCAGTAACCCGTGGTGACCCGACACTGAGCCAGGTTGCATGTGGCTGAGCACGACCATTAAGCGTTGTGCCCACATGAACCCAGCCCTCATGGACTTCATACACATTGAGATCGGATTCGCTAAACATGGCGCTAGTATTCAGTTTTACTGTATCGCCACCCACCGCGGCGTCAGAGGCGATACCATCGCTTAATTTGACGTGAATTTCATCGTTATGGAAATACTTAACTAAGCGCTCGCTCAGCACGTTAACGGCTTCTGGGGCGGTAATAATTTTAGGATGACGATTGCTCATATGGCGCGCTGCTGGCAACGAGAAAATATGGCTCAAGCGGTCGCCAAGTTGGCGAAGCGTATGGCGGTCGCCATGCAATTTATGGCTTGCACTGCCGTATAGCTCTTGGCTGAGTTTACCAAAGGTAGGGTTACCGCGATTATGCAGCATATCGATCACGATTCGGTATTGATCAATGTTAGCCAGAAGGATTTTTCCTAATTTATCGCGCTTACCTAGGCCTCGTTCAATGACACTTTTTAAACCTTGTAGATCGGTTTGGGTTTGAGCAGCATTGAATGACAACGGTATCGATTGATAAAAGTCATTGCTGACGTTGGGCAATACTTTAGTTTGTTTGGCTAAAAAGTCATCTTCAATTTGTTTAGGCCACTTAATCGAATCTAAAATTTTAATGGGTGCTTGGATACGAATTAATTCATCAGAAAAACGACGAATATCTTGCTGATAACGCAATAAAGAGTCAGACATTGTCTTTTCCTAATCTAGAAAACCTGAGCCATAAAGTTTTGTGGCATATTCCTCATGCTAATGAGTTTATACCCAAACAACCTGAAGACGCTCGATTTCAGCAAGAATTTACACGCGTTTAGGCAAGGCATTGATTGCGGGTAATGGTTGTTCCCTTTCCAAAATCAATAACGCAGCATAAACGCGTGTAAAACTTGCCCTTTGGGAGTTTCACCGTGTTCCCCGGATTATTAAATCAAGAGCGTTGTTGCGCTAATTTATAAGGTGCCTACATTACCGCATTAACGCGCCTAGTATTGAAAACACGGTGAAGCTCTGAAACACGTATCTTCAAGTTGATTGGGTATATATTAGCAGAAGTCGATCACAAAACCGCAATGAAAAAATATAGCGGTATAAGCCCTATTTTGGTGCGTGTTGAGCGTTAATTAAGTAAATATTATATTGGTTTAGACTTTATCGTATTGAAAATAATGGATTTACTTGTTGGCATTAAAAGTGCTTTGTTTCATTGTCGTGTCGATGAAGAGGACAGCATATGGCTGCAATGAGTTATTTAAGCGTGATTGAGCGTTATCACGAATATGAAAATCTAGTACACGAACTGCTTGAATCCATTTTAGTGGGTGTGGGTGATGTGAATTTATTCGATAAGCCTGTTTCTGCAAAAGTGTTTGAAGATATGGCGGTGAGTTATCCGTTTGTTGAGCTGATTTATTTACTCGATGAACAAGGGATACAGGTTAGCCCCAATATCAGTGTTGTTAATCAGCAAGTGAAGCTACTCAATAACGGTAAACAGGCCGATAGAAGCCAGCGGCCTTATTTTACTCAACTTTCTCAAGCCAATACCGCACACATTACCCGGCCTTACTTGTCTAATGCCGGCGGTGGTTTGTGTTTATCTGCGTCACAAATTTTAACCTCATCAACGGGTGAGACAGGTATTGTGGTGATAGATGTCAATTTAACTCGGCTCATTGAGTTCATGATGGGGGACAGCGCAAGACGCAAAATGTCGCCGTTTTTTAAGAGTATTTACGCTGCTATAGTGTTGTGTCTTTTTGTGTTGGTGACCGTACTGATGTGGACGGTGACATTAGATATTTATGAGCTCTTTAGCCAGGCCTCGGCCCGGCATGATCCATTGCAGCCCTTTGGCATTATTATCTTTTTAACTTTGGCACTGGCTATTTTTGACTTGGGTAAAACCATATTGGAAGAGGAAGTGCTGATGCATAAAGATATTTTTAGGCACAGCTCGACGCGTAGAACCATTACCCGGTTTATTTCAACGATTTTAATAGCGATTTCGATTGAAGCCTTACTGACCATGTTTAAAGCTTCATTAGGTGAAAAACAATATATTGAGCCAGCCATTTTAATGATGCTTGCGGTGGTGGGATTGTTGGTCGGCCTAGGCATTTATGTTTACCTTGGCGCGAAAGCTGAATTGTTATTAACCCAAACTCAGGCCAACAGGCACGGCGGCAGAGCAGAAAAAAATACCCCGTAACGGTATGGAGATAAATTAAAAAGGGATAAACACAATGTTTATCCCTTTTTGCTAGAAAAAGTCGTCATCACCAATGGCTTTGCGTAATTGCGCTTGCTCGAGGAAATCCTCTAACCTGCGTTTGATTTGACGCTTATGCTGTAATGACTCGGTTGACTTACTGCCTCTAGGCGTTGTCATCGCGTCAATTTCTGTGTCATCTGGCACTCGATCTGTAAGATTAGCCATAACGAAACCCTCAAGTTGAATGGTAAAAACGAAACGAATTCAATGAGCACTTTCTAACTAAAAAAACACCAATAGAAAAGTAAAAGTTTTTGTCTGATATGGACAGCTATTTTCACCTTTCATTTTGAGCTTAGCAGTAAATTTTTTTGTTGCTATAAAGCGGGCTAAAATTTGTGACTAATATTGCCAATATAAAAAATGCCATTGCATATGGCAATGGCATTTTTTTGAATAAAAAGAGCATGATAGCTTAATTTTATTGCAGATTCTTTATAGTTTGTTACAGATGTTTTAAAGCGTAAAACCGTATGAATAGCCTAAAACAATTTTAGCATCGCTGTCTGGTAGATCTGTATCAGACGCCATGAACGACACGGTACCAATGTCTGTTTCTGCGCTTAATGTCACGTTGTAGTCTGTGTATGTATCGCCAAATAGATCTTCGACGACATCACCTTGTGAGTAACCGTAGTGGAACGCTACGCTGAGCTTTTCAGTTAATGGGAAGCTCGCATTCGCTTGGATATAGCTCCAATCTTTTTCGTCTGATGCGCCTGATACATCTGAGTCAGCGTTAACAACTTGAGAGTAGCCTACGTCTAACCATTTCCAACCGAGTACGATAGATATTTCACCAAAATCAATGCTAGCTTCTGCATCTGGGTAAGCGTAATACAGGTAGCTTATATCATAGGTCAGGTCTTCAGTGAAGTTACCGCCGTAACCACCATAGAAGTCTAACTCGTAGCTGGTTTCATCTCCAAAATCGACGTTTGAAGCCCAAGTACCGGCATAAAAACCAGAGTCATGCGCGTAATCAAGCCCACCTTGAATTGCCGCTTCATTACTGGTTTGTGTAGTACCGCGCCATAAGTAGTTTGATGTCGCGCCAATATTGCCAGTGACTTCAGCAAGGGCACTGCCGCTCAATAGTAAACCTGTTGATAACGCAATTGCTTGATATAGTGATTTTTTCATCTTCATCCCTTAACGTTTTATTGTCACTGAGTCATTTATTTATACTTAAACGTACTCAATGTTGGTTTGTCTGATGATCAATTAGCGAATCGCATGCCACTTTTTTTATTTGTTATTAATCAATTACTTAATTGGTTGTGCTACATTTTGTAGCAATGCTGTTGCGGCTTAATGATGCAGCACTGCACTTTTTTTGTGCAATTGCGGATTGTTGATAAAGGCTTTATACCAATTCCATTAGTTATGTGACCAATCAGAGTCACTCAGATTGTTCAGTTTGAGGCGCATTGTTGAAATAATGGTTATTCCCTTCTAAGACAATGCAACAAAGAAATGAACGGTCTGAGTGCCTCCTGCAAGGCGGGTTTCTGTGCCTTCTATGCTGCTTAATAGCATTTTGACGTACGACTGCATGGATGCAGGAGGTAGAGCAACGCAGGAACAGTTGCCGAGAGCAACTATGTCTTCAATCCTATTACTTGCCTAGAAGGCACAGAACTCCCGCTGAATGACCAGATAATTAATGGAATTGGTATCAGATTAAGCCATAAACTGAATTGATCTTTGGCATTTGTTAAATGTTACGCATAAAAAAACCTCCCAAGGGAGGTTTTCGTCAAAAGGTGTTAGCGAAAATTAATTCACGCTGTCTTTTAATGTCTTACCAGCTTTAAACTTAGGCACTGTCGCTGCTGCGATTTGAATTTCTTTGCCAGTTTGTGGGTTACGGCCAGTACGAGCTGCACGTTGAGTGGTTTCAAATGAACCAAAACCAACGATTGAAATCTTGTCACCATTTTTCATGGCTTCAGTTACCGCTTCTTCGAAAGATTTAAGTGCGCGGCCAGCTTCAGCTTTAGTTAGTTCTGCATTTTCTGCGATTTTTGCTATTAATTCACTTTTGTTCATATTGATATTCTCTGCTTTCCATAGAAGTGTTTTTTAAAACATCATTAACATGCCACAAGCCATGCAGGTTTAAAAGCACTTTATCCTATAAATTCAGTATCTGTAATGGTTTTGGAGCAAAATAAGCCTAAATCATTCGCCTAAAGGGTGATCAATTTACTCTTCTAGCAATTGGTAAAGAATTTTCTTTACCAATTGTGGCTCGAAAGGCTTATCACATAAGGCGTTAACCCCGGCACTGAATACATTACTTAGATGAGTGTCGTTTGCTTCAGATGACACCATTAAAATTGGAATATGCGACTGTTGGCTTTCGTTACGAATGTATTGAGTGAGTGCTAAACCATCTACCGAAGGCATGTTGTAGTCGGTGATGACTAAGTCATACATGTTTTCTTTCATCAAGCTTATTGCTTGCTCTCCATCTTCGGCTTCTGTAATGAGTTGCATACCTAAATTGCCGATAGTGCGTTTAATCACGTTACGTGCCATTCGACTGTCATCGACCACTAATACGCGAATATTGTGGACATCAAAATGGCTTAAATCGAGTTCATCATTACTCAGTAAATCAACGGTTGAGTTGAGCGCAGTGGCGAGGTTTTCGGCGTTAAATGGCTTAGGTAAAATAGCGACTACGCCAGATTGTCTAAATATTTCTAATTGTTCACGGCGGCATTCACTGGAGACCAACATAAATTGAATGTCGTTTAACCCTGGAGTGCTTTTGATATATTGCAATAACTCAGTCGATTCACCATCAATAAAGTGCAATGCACTGGCTATCAAGTCGGGTTTATGACGTTGAATGATCTCTTTTGCTTGGGTAATTGTGGCGGCCGTTTGTATGCTACTAACGCCTTCTTGTTGTAAGCGGCTAATGATTATTTTTCGCTGCGTGTCAGACGATTCGACTAGCAGAATAGACAGTTCGCTCGGAGATAGACTTTTCATGATTAACGTTCCGCATTGTTGTATTTATTATTTTAGTTTTAGGGTGTTGCTGCGTAGCTGATTGTTTTAACAAATCATACTCAAACTTATGAGGAGATTATAGACGACAAGTTATGTTATGTCGTTTTGCTCTGCTTTTGAGCTAAATAAGTGCCAGTGACCGTTGATAATCCAACCCACCATTGAAATCCAATAAGTGCTGCGAGTAATAACCATAAGGGAATAAGCGGAATGTCGTTCCCTTGAAATATTAAATTAACGTCATTAGGGGTAATTTGATACGCGATGATCGCGGTTGTGCTGATAGCGGCTAGGCCAAGGGTTTGTAAGCCGACATAAAAAAATAGCACCACTTTCGTCCACTGTGCTCGGGTCAAAATGCCAAATAATAACGGTAAGACACCTAGGGTAAGCAAATCAAATGCATAAAAAGTGGTCATACGCCAAAGCGCGATTAACGCAAGAAGTGCATACAGTGCTACCAGCATTTTTACTCTTAAAGGCATGGCGGTTTGTGCTATCTGATTCATATTGGTCATCTGGCTATAAAATTTGAGGTAGAATATCGCACAAACACGCTATGTGGGTATATTTTGATGACTGAAAACGATTTTTGGGCCCTGGTTACACGTGAGCACCCGAGCCAATCTTCTGATGACACCGCGCAACAACTGCGTGATAAATTAACCGTTTTAGACGATGATTCGCTAAAAGCGTTTGATAAAATGTTTGGCCAACAATTGCGTCGCAGCTATTTGTGGTCAGTCTGGGGCGCTGCTTACATTATTACTGGGTGTGATAGCGATTATGCCTTTGCTGAATTTAGATGCTTCTTATTGTCTTTAGGCCAGCAATGGTATGACAACATAGTAGAAAACCCCGATTGCTTAGGTGAATTAAACGACTGGCCGTTAGTGGATAATTACGCTTATCCATTTGTTGAAGATTATGATCTTATTGCCGGGCAGATTTACGAAGACCGTACCGGAGATGAATTACCTTTTGTGCCGTCTGGGCAAAATACGCCAGTGGGTAAAAAATTCAGCACTAAGCCAAAAATTATGCGTCAAACCTATCCATTATTAAGTGCACGTTTTCCATTTTAAGCGCGTGACTAGATTGTTCTTGTTAAGCGTTGGTTCAGCTTGATAGCGCTAAAGTGAATGCATTGAATATGTCACTATGAGTGGCGACTCATGTTACTGCTGCGCGGCTCAAGTTATCTGCGTTAAAGTAGAGAACGGTTAGGTATTTTGGAGGTTTATTATGAAGATTAAATATTTACTATTGGCTTCGGTATTTTCGGGGCAAGTTGCGATGGCTGAAGATGCGCCTGAGCCTAATCCGCTAACCGAAGTCGGTGTGGTAAAAATTGAATGGCAAAATCCAAAAGATTTTCGGGATATTAAAACCTCTACGGAGCTGCAGTCTCGTTTTGAAAAGCGGTTATTTGAAACCTTAACCAAGAATATTAATAAACAAGCTGAAAAGTCGCTTAAATCGGGGCAAACCTTGCACATGCAAGTGACTAACCTTGATTTAGCGGGTGATATGCGCCCAACCTTTGGTGCGACACCAGGTGATTTACGTATCGTAAAAGATTTGTATCCGCCAAGAGCGACGTTTAGTTTTACGGTCAATGAGGGTGATAAGGTGATAATTAGCGGCGATGAAAAAATCACTGATATGAGCTTTATGTACAATTCTCGTCGTTTCAATGACAGACCGTTTCAGTATGAAACCACGCTGTTTACCGATTGGCTTCAAAAGAGTGTTGAGCCTAAGCTATAGTGCTTTTGGTGACTTCATTGGGTATATCGCTTTAAAAGCAAAAGCTCCACAGTTGGAGCTTTTATTTTTTATTCAGCCAATGAAGTCACCATTAAAGCCAACATAACCACAGTTAATGAAACGTTAGGTTACTTAGCAAGCTTAAACACTTGCAGTGTTTGTAACAGTGTCGCAAGCTTTTTAACAAACGCCTCTAGGGTTTCTTGCGCTACATGCGTACTGTTTTGCATCTTATCGAACTCAATGACAAGCTCTTGTACATAAGGCAAAAAGCGATTACTGCTCTCGGTAAAACCTTGATCTTCAGTAAAAATCGCCACAAACTTACCATGACCGGCTTTACGCAACTCGTCTAGGCGGGCATCTGAATCAATGGCTTGTCTATAGGCTATTTGCAGGTTTTCTTTTATCTGTAGAAAAACATTGGTGTACGGCATAATTGCCTCATAGTGCATGAATAAAGAATATAACTAATTATAAGGAGCTGCTATGCAAGCAACAAGGAAAAGTCGGCTTAATTTGAATATCAATTTGATTCATCGACTTTTAGCACTCAATCTCAAGCGATGTGTTGTGTTGATATTGTGCTTAGTCGCACTCCCTGCCGCGGCATTAGGCTCGCCCGTTTTTTATAAAGTAGAGTATCAGCAACAGCAAGCCTACTTATTAGGTTCGATTCATATTGGCCAGACAGATTTTTATCCCTTAGCGCAACATATCGAATCGGCGTTTAAGCAGTCGGATGCATTGGTGGTTGAGGCTGATATCACTCAAGGTAATGCGGCTGCGTTGTTGCAGCAATACGGAGTCTTATCGCCAGAGATTGCTGCCGATGTCGATGCCACACGTAAGGTATATTGCCAAACTCATCAAGCGATGTGCCAGGCGTTAGCGCCATATGCGCCCTGGCTGCAGTCAACGCAGATTAGCGTAAACCGCTTTGCAGGGTTAGGTTATAGTGCAGAGCAAGGTGTGGACACTTATTTTACCGCGAATAAAGAGGGCAAAGCGTTAATTGAGCTTGAAAGCATTCAGTTTCAATTTGAGCTTATTTCATCATTTTCGACAGAAACCCAATTACAAATGCTCGACGATGCCATTAACGCCAGCGACGCTGAAATGCTTGATTTGATCCATGCTTGGCGTCAAGGTGATGCTCAGGCATTAGCGCAGATTATGGAAGCGCAAGCGGGAGACTCTGATGAGTTTTTAGATAAATTATTGTGGCAGCGTAATCATTCTATGACACACAAGATAATCCAGTTACTGCAAGACAAAACCCAAAAGCAGCTGTTTATTGTGGTAGGTGCGGGACATATTGTAGGCCAACAAGCCATTCCTGATTTGCTTAGACAACAAGGCGCAATCGTCACTCGCTGCACTTTGTTGCAATGCTGATACTGTGAGTAAATAACAATTACGAGTGTTATTTTGTCGATGATTGCGCTAAAAAATGCACGTAACGACCTAGAGATAAATAAGGTTCTCGTTGCGAGTAGGCCAATTCCATTTCGATAAGCTGTTTAGTGTCAAAGTCAGGCGGTAAATGTGTTTTTAAGTAATCGTTAATAACCCGTACCCCTGACTGAGTCACCATTGTGAGCTGCCATTGTGCAAACCACTGGCGCACATCTTCGATATATAGTGGGTGTGTAGGGGTTAAGCCGACCTTCTTTTTTACCACTAAATCGCGTTTTACATAGTCAAAATTACCCGACACCAGGCTGTGGAATCGTAACGCTTCTTTGTTATAAAACATCAGTGAAAATAAACCATTAGGTTTAAGTAAACTCAGCAATCCGTTAAGGGTGGTGTTGGCATCAATAAGCCACTCAGCCACGGCATGGCACAATATGACATCAAATTGTCCATATTGTGCGGCCGTTAACGCTTGAATAGGACTGTGTACTAATTCAATCGATAAGGGTGTCTGGGATGCGGCAATTTGTTGTTTGGCCAGTGCGAGCATTTGTTCTGAAATATCACACAGCACCACATCGTGACCTAAAGCCGCTAATTTTTGACTCAAAAAACCAAATCCACCTCCCGCATCTAAAATGCGTAATCGTGGTTTACCCTGCGCGGCAAGCGCGGGGGCGAGATCTCGCCACAATACGGCTGCGCGGATTTCACCTTTGGTGGTGCCGTAAATGTTTTTAGCAAATTTAAGGCTCAGTTTATCGAAGTTTTTATCTTGCACGGTATCATCACGTTTTGGGTCAATGTCAGTGCGGCAATTGTCTCATTGTGAATGAAAAAAGGTAAAGACAAATCATTAATTGTGTACAGACAGTAAAGAAAAGTTTGCCGATAAATCAACAAGGACTGTCACTACAACGGATATTAAACGCATTTAACAATTAGCTATTTAGTAACCTCAATGCAGTAAGGTATAATGATCTATTAACCATTTTGCAGCTTAGTATTTTGGCTGCCTATATAGGGTACATATTGTGAGTCACGACTTCGCTATCGAATTAAAGGCAATGCCTTCGCTTTTGTCTTTATATCGCAAAATTCTGTTTGGGCGTAAACCTGGATGGGATCAGCAACCGCTGCCGACGATTTATGTGCAAGCATCAAATGTGGTGATGTCACAAGAGAAAATTCGCCAATATGCTGAAGTGTGTGGCTTTGAATTCGACGGTGTGACGCTACCGCCAACGTATTTATATGTGTGGGCATTTCGATTACATGCGACTATTTTTACCCATAAAGCGGTGACATTCCCGTTGCTAGGAATGATCCACCTTAAAAATAGCATCAGTGTATTTCGCCCCGTGCGAGCAGATGAAACCTTAACGGTGCAATGTGAACTCTCTGGCAGTCGTAATACTGACTCAGGGCTTGAGTTTGACTTAGTCTCTAAGGTATTTGTCGCGGACGAATTAGTATGGCAAGCGTTGTCGACGTATTTATATCGTATCGACACACCCGGTCGTCGTGCTCGTACTCCGAAGGCGTCGGAAATGGCCTGGGAAGATATAAAGCAATGGCGTTTAACGGAAGATTTAGGTCGTCGTTACGCTAAAGCCTCTGGCGATTATAATCTGATTCACTTGCATCCTTTATTGTCTAAACGTTTCGGCTTTGAGCGTGTACTTGCCCATGGTATGTGGTCTAAAGCGCGTGTATTATCGCAATTAATGACCTTTATTGGCGATAAACCTTTTCAGGTGGATGTTGAGTTTAAGCTACCTGTGTTTATGCCATCTGAAGTCACTTTTGGCTTTGAAACTATTGAAAACGGTAAACGTTTTGAAATGCGTGACGTTAAAGGGCGCAGACCACATTTGCAGGGCAATGTGACTTATTTATAAGCAATAAGTGTTAATGCCAATAGCAAAAAGCTCAAGTCACTGACTTGAGCTTTTTCGTTTATTATTTTTGATAAATATGCACATCGCGTTGTGGGAACGGAATGCTAATACCCTCAGCGTCAAAGCGCATTTTAACTTCGCGAGTAATATCCCAATACACTTCCCAGTAATCATCTGGTTTTACCCAGGGTCTGACAATAAAGTCGACCGATGACTCGCCTAATGTATGCAGTTTTACAATCGGTTCTGGTTGGGCATTCACTTTAGGGTGTTGCTCAACAATGCTTTTTAAAATCGTTTCCGCATGCTCAATATTGTCGCTGTAACTAATACCAAACGTCATGTCGACACGGCGTTGATGTTCTGCGGTAATATTGTTAATCGTGTCTCCCCAAATTTTATTGTTAGGGACAATCAGTCTTTGGTTGTCCAACGTTTTGATAGTGGTCGACACTAAGCTCATGTGGCTTACTCGGCCGGTAACGCCGGCGGCATTAATCAAGTTACCTACATCAAATGGGCGATAAATTAAGATCATCATGCCCGAGGCAAAGTTTGACAGTGTGTCTTGTAATGCAAACCCGATAATCACACCGGCGATACCAAAGCCTGCCAGTAATGGCCCAAGTTCAAATCCCAGTTGTGATAAGGCGATTAATAAGCCCACCGCGTAGACGACTTTGCTCGACAGCGAGATAAAAAACTCTTGTAACAGCTGGCTAAATTGTAATTTAGAGGCGCGGACTGTCTTGGCAATAATTTGGGTTACGATTTTGGCAACTAAACTGGTCACGAACAAAATGAACAAAAACACCAAAATTTTAAACGTGAGGTTAGGGCCATTATTGATGGTTTGATCTTTAATCACTTTTGCCCAGCCCTGAAGTAAATTAGACGCCACGCTAAAGTTCAACACGTCCTGGGTAATGTCGCCAGACACACTAAATAAGGTTTGTTTTAGTTGCGATACATTTTGCCCTAAGCTTTCAAGTATCGATGCTGAAATCGCTAAGCTTGAACTGTTTTGGCCTAAACGTTCTTTTAGAGAGAGCACATTGGCTTTTTGTTCGGCGCTAATGTCTGCACCTGCAGTAGCGGCTTCTGCCACGGCTTTTTGTAATTCGTCTTGGGTGTAATTCACTAAACTGTCAAATTGATCCGCTCGCTGAAGCATAAAATCAGTAAACGTTTGCTTTTGCGTGGTGACATCAATGGCTAGCATTTCTGCCCATTGCAGCGTGTCTAATGTCGCTTTTAAGTAATGGTCGCGCTCAAATTCACGGTCAGACATGGCGGCAATCACGTTACTGTCATCGTCACTGCCTAATTGATTACTGAGTAACAATAAATCGGCATCTAAATAGTTAATCACCTGGCGTAAAAACACCAATTGATTTTGCACTAAGGGGATAAGGTATTGTGGATCTGTTGTGCCGGCCCTAATCAATTGGTCGATTTCGTCACGCAGTTGTGAGGACTTATTTTTAATACGGTATTCGGTAATGGTCCGCATCTCGCCTTTGGTTACTGGTAGTAGCTTCGTGTCATGGTCAATGGTTTGTTGCAACAAGGTCATTTTATTGAGCGTATTAGTGTCGATAGCGACACTGGTTGTTTCTGGTACTGCTGCAACGGGGTCTTGTGCTAACACTGATGGAGTCAGTAACAATGTAGTTATCAATAAAAGTAAAGCAGGTAAAATCCGTAACATCTAAGCGCGTCCTATGAGGCTAAGTTGCGATTATGATAGTAGAAAACCACAGATGGAGCTATGTTCAGCGATGTTATTAGCAGGGTTATTTGTTAAACTTGCGGCCATTATTGATTAACGGTACTCAACATGGCACTGCAATGCGCCCATTGCTACAAACACTTTTCTATTGCTAAAGTCACAGAAAGCCGCGGCAAGGGGTTATCGGTTGAGGTGCAATGTCCGCATTGTGCAGCATGGCTTGGGCACAATAAAGCGTTAGCTATGATCAAAATAGTCGGTTTTTATAGTGGGGTGATAGCAGCGTTAGTGACTTATTTTGTTGAAGGCGTTACACATATCACCACGCCATTGATTATTTTAGCGGTAATTGTAGTGGGGTTATCACATATTATGGATCATTTAAACATGGTTGAAGCGCCAGAAGATGACGCTAGCATAAATAAAAAATAAGCTTGGCCAGATTGGTTTAGTCAACCACGATGACTTGGCTTTCTAATGACGACTCTACATAGTAAATTCCGCCGAGTACGACAATGCCTACGATGACCATGACTAAAATGATGCCGATATTTTCGCGAATAAATTGTGTCATGATGTGGATCCTATTGAGGTGGTATTGTCTATTGGGTTAATGGTATAAGTCACAGCTTAAGCTTATCTTAAAAATACTCAACGTGATGAAAAAGTCGACTGTGACGCCATGGATTTATCCCATGTTCATGAATTGTCACAATCTATGTGTTGCTTTTCAGCACGGCTCTTTTACACTACCACTCACATTTATTAACCTGATGGAGTTTTGCCGTTGAGTTCACGCATCCACATTAGACAAACAATCGCAATCTGGCTCAGTGCCATTTTGATTGTGCTGTCTATTGCTGCGTCTGCCCACTCAGTGCGCCATCTTGATGATGGGGTGCAAAATCACTGTACCTTATGTTTTCATCAACATCAGTTAAATAAAACGATTCACACCAGCGAACTTGTATTTAACGCAAGTAAGCAAACTTTTGAACGTCAACAATATACGCTACCATTTCTGCTTAGCGTATTTCATGCTTATTATCAAAGCCGCGCCCCACCTGTTTCTCGTTAATCCAACAACGTATTTTACCTAAACTCAGGATAGTAAACGACGCTAAAGCCGCCTTTTACTTTGCGAACTGTATTCTTCACCTGCAATAGACAAGCTATTGTGGTGTCAATTCAGTGTCTTAGCAAAGCTAAATAGCCAGTTTAATCGCGTTTAATCAATAAGATTATCAATCTTTTACCCCTGATTTAGGCACATCAACTTTTCTGTTATCAGCCGGTGTATTTATACCTAGAAAGTCGGCTATTTGTTGTATTTTGGAGATATCATGTCTGCGTTAAACACTCGCGTTTCTTTATTAGCACTAGCATGTGCGTTTAGTTCTTATTCAGCAATGGCTGAGGATTCAAGCTTAACTAACCCTAATATTAGTGCCGTTTTAGACGGTTATTATCAAACGGGCGATCGCCCTTTAGCTGAGCGTGAAGAAGGCTTTGGACTAGGCGAAACGGAGTTGGCGTTAAGTGCCAATATTGATGACAACTTTTACGGTAAAGTCACAGCCGTAATTGAGTCAGCCGATGGCGAAACTGAATTGAATTTGGAAGAAGCTTTTATCCAAACGCTGGCTTTACCAAGTGGCCTTTCTGCTCGTGCAGGTCGTTTTTTATCTGATATTGGTTATTTAAATAATCAACATAAGCATACCGATTCGTTTACTGAGCGTCCTGCGGCATACCGTGCATTTTTAGGTAATCATTATTTTGATGATGGTATTCGTTTAAGTTACGTAGCGCCAACGGATCTGTACTGGACCATGGGTGTTGAAGCCTTCTCTGGAGATAGCTTGCGCGCTGCAGATGAACATGGTGATCGTGATTTTGACGATGTCGGTGTATTTACTGCACTAACCAAAATTGGTGGTGATATTGGCGTTGAGAGTTCATGGCAGTTAGGGTTAAGTTATTTACGCAATGAAAATGGCTTAGCCTATGCCGAAGAGCATGAAGGCGAAGAAGAGGAGGCGGAAGAAGAGCATGAACATAGCCACAGCGCGTCTTACACAGGTGAGAATACTTACATCGCAGACTTTGTCTATAAGTGGGCTCCTAATGGTAACTACAAATATCAGAACTTAACCGTTAGTGGTGAATACTTTAGAGTGACAGATATTTTTGGTGAAGAACCAGGACATGTTGATGATGTCGGCGATGTAGATGACCATGACCATGAATTAAGCGGTGATGATTATCATGAAGGTTGGTATTTAAGCAGCGTTTATCAGTTTTCTCCAAGCTGGTCTGCTGGTGTACGTTATGGACAAGTCGATACTTATGAAATTCATGAAGATCACCTTGATCCACAAAAACTAAAAGAAACTGAAGTCAGCCTTGCTTGGCACAGCAGCCATTTCACCTCAGTTCGCTTTCAGTTTACTCACCAAGATGGAACTAACTTTGACGGAGTAGAAGATGATAACATCTTTACTTTACAATATGTTATGACACTAGGAGCTCACGGTGCGCATCAATTCTAAAATGCTTTTAGCAGTGACGTCATTGTCACTGCTGTTTACCGCGACAGCAAAAGCGGAACTTAATGTATTTGCCTGTGAAGCAGAATACGGTGCTTTAGCTAAAACGTTAGCTCCGTCGGCTGATGTATATTCAGCTACGACAGCCATGCAAGACCCTCATCAAGTGCAAGCACGTCCAAGCTTAATTGCTAAAATGCGTCAGGCAGATTTAGTGGTATGTGCGGGTGCCGATTTAGAAATTGGCTGGCTACCTATGCTGCAGATGAAAGCCTCTAACCCTAAGGTTAAATCAACCGATGAAGGGCTGTTTTTTGCCGCTGAGCAAATCGATACGTTAGATAAACTCACCAGTGTTGACCGCTCAATGGGCGATGTTCATGCAAAGGGGAACCCTCATTTGCACTTAGATCCTGAGCGTATGCTTACCATTGCCAAAGCACTTAGCGCCAAGATGATTAAACTCGACCCGCAAAACAGCAGCGAATATCAGCAGTCTTTAGCTGATTTTAGCCAACGTTGGGAGGCTAAAATTCCTCAGTGGCAAGCGCAAGCTAAAGGTTTGGCCGGTAAAAAGGTTATCGCTTATCACTCAAGTTTCCGTTATTTATTTAACTGGACTGGAATAGAACAAGTTGCCGACCTCGAACCAAAACCAGGTTTGGCCCCTACCAGTAGCCACTTAGCAAGTTTACTGACTCGCGCAGAAAAAGGCGATGTTATGGCCGTAATAGTGGCGTCTTATCAGGACGAACGTGGTGCAAAATGGTTAGGTGAACGTGCTAATTTACCCGTTGTGATGTTACCTATGTCTGTGGGTGGCAATGAGCAAAGCCAAGATTTATTCAGCCTATATGACAGCTTATTAGCCCTACTAAATGGGGTGAAATAACGCCATGTTTGATGTTGAGCTTCTGTCGATATTATTACCCGCGTTAGCGGCAGGTTTGTTGGTGTTATCAACTCATGTGTTGCTGGGCCAGCAAGTGCTAAAGCGCGGTATTATTTTTATCGACTTAGCCATTGCACAAATCGCAGCGTTAGGGGCGATAGTGTCTCACATGGATCATGATGTCGAAGGTTTACCTTTTGTTCATATGTGGATGCCGGCATTGTTTGCACTTGCTGGCGCTGGCGTTATAGCCTGGATGGCTAAGCGGCTGACAGGTGAACTTGAGGCCATGATTGGTTGCTTTTATGTGTTAAGCGCAGTTGCGGCGATGCTATTGCTAGCAAACGATCCTCATGGTGCAGAGTTGTTAAAACAGCTTATGTCTGGGCAAATTTTGTGGGTGAGTTGGTCGCAGTTGATGATACCTGCTGTGGTCTCTGTTGCGATTTTGGCATTAATTGCGATTAAGCCCAATATACTCGACGGGGCGGGTTTTTACTTTTTATTTGCGTTAGTGATTACCTTATCGGTAGAGCTTGTTGGGGTGTATTTAGTGTTCAGCACCCTTATTTTACCGGCATTGGCATTAAACAAATACTTAGGTAAATATAAACTCGGGTGGGCTTATGCAGTTGGTATCGTTGGTTATGTAGCAGGCTTATTATTGTCTGCTAGCTACGACTTGCCAAGCGGCGCAGCGATTGTCGCGACATTGGCGATCAGCGCGCTAGTGTTTAGACAGTTACTCAAACTTCGTCCTACAGCGGCTTAGTTTGCAGCGTTGGTATGACATCATTAAACATTGCGACATTCCTTTAACCTAGGAATGTCGCATGGTTGTCACATAAATCGTGTTATTCTGCCCTGTATAGCAGGGCAGAGTATTTCAGCGTACATATGTAAACAAAATAATTGAGTCCCTAGACCTGCATCGTTATACTGTCGACAATTATTTTGCAGGAGTATGCTGTGCTGCTAATCGCTCGTTTAATTATTCTCGCCGTGCTATTGTTTTTAGCCTTTGTTTTCGTAATGGTTTTTTGCCTTTTAAGGCCAATGCATCGCAATAACGTTCATGTCGTGGCTAAGATTTTCTCTTCTGTTGCGCCGGTGCTGGGCATAAAAGTCATTACTCGGGTTCATCCTGTCAGTGACATGCCACAACCGTGCATCTATTTAGCAAACCATCAAAACAACTTCGATTTGTTCACTCACACCTCTGCAGTGCCAAAAGGTACCGTAAGCCTAGGTAAAAAGAGTTTGGCGTGGATGCCATTGTTTGGGCAGATTTATTGGTTGTCTGGCAATATTCTGATTGACCGTAAAAACCGTCATAGCGCGTTTGATACGATGGCTAAAACCGTAGAGAAAATGAAAACTAAGTTGTTATCAGTGTGGATTTTCCCTGAGGGAACTCGTTCACGTGGTCGCGGTTTATTACCCTTTAAAGTGGGCGCATTTCACACGGCTATCGCAGCGCAAGTGCCTGTTGTACCGGTATTAGCTTCATGTCAGAACCATATTAAGCTAAATCGTTGGAATAACGGTATTGTGATTGTCGAAATGATGCCACCGATGCCGACAGAAGGGTTAACTAAAAATGACGTTAAAGCCTTTAGCGCTAAAGTTCATGAGGCCATGTCAGCAAGACTGGTTGAGTTAAATAAAGAAGCGTTAGCATTAAATCAAACCGTTAAACACTAAACCGCGTTGATAAGTTCGCAACTTACTTGAGTTTGGGTATAATTGGCTAAAATTTATATGTGTTTATTAACGGAGTAATCCATGTCTGTCGAGCGTCAGTTAAAAGAGCAATTTGCTGAAAACCGCGAAATTGTTGATGCCTTACTTGCTGATGGTTCAGAGCCTGATGCGGAATATACAATTGAACATCATTTTTCGGCGACCAACTTTGACCGTTTAGAAAAAGCCGCTGTTGATGCATTTAAGCTTGGCTTTGAAGTTAACGATGCCGAAGAAATGGAATTAGACGATGGTTCTATCATTTTTTGTTTTGACGCAATTGCCCATCACAAGTTAGAAACGCCTTTGCTTGATAAGGCCTGTGAACAACTGATTCAGCTTGCTGTTAAGCAAAAAGTGGATTACGACGGTTGGGGTACTTACTTTGTTGGCGATGAAGCAGATGCTGAAGATGACGACGAAGATGATGAATTTGAAGATGACGGTTTTGACGACGATGATACCGATTCGTTTCATTAATCCGCAACGGTAAACATTAAAAAAACGCTCATCATTGATGAGCGTTTTTTATTTTAGCCGATGTGGATTATTGTCGCGAGGGCCACTGACATCATGTCGCTCTATCGATTAATCTAAAGGTCGTTTCGGTTTGTTATTTAAACACCACGCTCTTATTACGGCCTTCTTGTTTAGCCATATATAATGCTTTGTCTGCACCAGATAACCAGTTAGAACTGTTATCAATTTGCGAGCTAAGATCGTTAATGCCTAAACTCACTGTGACTTTAATGAGGCGATTATCAAAGGCGACTTCAGACTCTTCAATGCGCTGTCTTAGGCGCTCTGTAAAGTGTAATGCTTCGTCAGCCGTGGTTTTCGACAGCACAACAGCAAACTCTTCTCCGCCATATCTGCCAGCGCAATCGGTTTCGCGTAGCGACTGTTTTAATAGATACGCAATGTGTTGAATCACTTTATCGCCCGCAGGGTGACCATATTTATCGTTAACCTGCTTAAAGTTATCGATATCGATCATCACTAAGGTTGAGGTATCGCCGTAACGCGAATGACGCTCAAACTCTTTTTCCATACAAAGTTGCCAATGACGGCGATTATGCAGTTGGGTTAAACCATCGGTTTGGCTTAACTCTTCTAATTGCTCGTTAGCGGCCTTTAATTGTAATTTATTGACCGCAATGTCGGTAACATCATAAACAATAATACTGATATGAGTAATTTGCCCAGTAAGCGATGCAAGTGGTAGTAAAGTGATGTTTTGGAACATAAAATCAGCGCGACCAGTAACCGGACGATAATTTTTAAATTTGAATACATATGGGCGCTGTTCCCAACTAATAAAAGTGCGGTTTTTTAAGACAAACACCGACTCCATCTTTTGCTTAAGCCAATCTGCAGGCAACTCGGGAAACTTTTCAAATAAGTTATGGCCTTTAATTGAATTAGGCGATACGCCGCTGTGGTTTTCCATAAACCCGTTCCACAGCTGAATATTATAGTCGCGATCGAGCACCACTAGGCCTACTTCAATGGTTTGTACCATATCGATTAGCCAGTGTAGTTCGTTCATCGCACTTTGGTCATTTGACATAATAAAGTTATCCAGCGTTAGTCGAGTAGGTAGCCGAGCTTGTAGTTAAGCGTAGGGATTGAATCTTCTGTAAACAGCAGCAATAAGTCGCATTGGATATTGTAATCTTCAATGCGATAATTAATTTCCATAGCGAGAGTGCGCTGCCATTTTTCTGAATTGTCGTGTATGAGTTCGTTAACGCTGCAATGTCTACCAAGTACCACGGGATGCGCCTGGCTGAATTTCATGTCGAGCTGTTCTGAAATACCATTTAAAAAAGCCCCAATGAGCACATTACCTGTGTCCATCATGACTTCGATTTCAGTATTAATATCATCTGGGTTCTCTAACCCCATGAGTTTTGCCATGTCTTCAAAGCTAGAATCATGGAATAGCAACAATGCTTCACCCGCAATGCCTGCACCAATAAATCCTTGGCAAAGCCCTGATACTTTTGCACTCTGCTCAGTGGCTTTTAATGCCATGGTGAGCTCGCTAACTTCAAGCACGTTAACGTTTGGAATAGGCAGTAATACGAATACATCGAGTAATTTTGCTAATAAATCGGCAGCGCGGCCCATCGCAACGTTAGCGATTTCTTGACATGCATCGCGCAAGTCCACTTTCATTATTGGCGTGTCGTCGGCTTTAGAGCCTTGAGTCAGAGTCAGAATGCCATATTCTTGCAAGATGTTACTGATGGCATCGGCGCTCACAGGCTTTTGAATAAAGTCGAGTGCGCCCAATGCTTTAACCCGTTCATGGGCTTTAATTTGAATATCGCCAGACACCACAATGATCAGTGCGGGCAAATCTTGTTGTTGTACTGCCTGGAGCACTTCGTAACCGTCCATCACAGGCATGTTAAGGTCGAGAAATACAATTTCGCCTTTACCGGCACGGATAATATCGAGACCTTCTGCACCATTTGTGGCGTAGCTAATTTCAACGTCCCAATCTTTGGGCAGAGTTCGTGCCATTTGTTTTCTGGCTAATGCAGAATCATCACATATCAATATCGGTATAGTCATTGTGACAGGTGTTCCTTAATTCGCCTTTAGGAAAAAGCACTCTTAAATGCAGTCGCGAGTGGTGCGAGGCGTCATCGTTATTATTAGGGCTGTTTTACAGCACTTTGTTTTTGAACATTCATTATACTTAATTGTTAATAAAATGGGTAATTCAACATCATAAAAAACAACTTTGTAACATAAGTTGCGGTGTAACTCCCATTATTAACAGTTTCAAGCACGATATTACCTGTTGGGTGTTAATCGAAAATAAGTCATCTTCATTATTCTACTATAAACATCATGGCAATATTTTGACCAGTGACGCTTATTTGTCATGTTATTACTATTCGACAGATAGTCCAGATATGTTAACCTGAAAACTGGACTGACCAGATGAGCGGAACCCATTTATGGAAAAGGATTTAATTAAGCTTAGTATCGAACACGGAATAGCGCATGTCTGTTTAAACCGTCCGAGTAAAATCAATGCGCTCAGTTTTGAGATGTTTAAGGCGATTGATAAGGTGATTAAGCAAATTGCTGCAGATAAAAGTGTTAACGCGGTGGTGTTGTCTGGTGCTGAAGGGAATTTTTGTTCCGGTTTAGATGTTAAAAGTGTGGCGAGTTCGCCGAGCAAAGCCATGAAGTTATTGTTTAAGTGGCTACCCGGTAATGCCAATTTAGCACAACGAGTGTCTCTGGGGTGGCAGCGGTTGCCTATGCCTGTTATTGCGGTTCTTGAAGGCTGTTGCTACGGTGGCGGCATGCAAATAGCACTGGGCGCCGATATTCGTATTGCCAGTCCTGATTGCAAATTATCGATTATGGAAGCGAAATGGGGCTTAGTACCTGATATGGCGGGGTTAGTGGCGTTACGTCAAATTATGCCTAAAGATAAAGCGTTAATGCTGACTTATACTGCTGATATTTTAACGGCGCCACAAGCGCTTGAACTTGGCATGATCACTCAAATTAGCGATACGGCTTATGAAACCGCAGTGGCATTAGCCAATAAAATTATGCGTACTTCTCCTGATGCGAATGCCGCCATTAAGCTAAGCATCAACCGAAATTGGACAGGGTCGATCCGCAGCTTATTAGCTCGAGAATCTCTGAGCCAAATTCGCTTGTTAATAGGAAAAAACCGAGTGATTGCGGCCATTAGGCAAACTAAAAATCCTGACAAGGCTTATCACGCTAGACAATCTTGGTGGTAGGAAGGATACCGACAATACGATGTTGCAAAAGCCCATTAACGGCCGATAACGGTTCGTGAAAAACCTTCTATTTGATCGAGAGCCTCTTCCCAGCCGCTTTGATTGCTAAAATCCAAACTCATTTGATATTGGCGATAATAGCGAGCGGGTTTCACTTGGTTGTAATTCAGTCTTGTGGGCGCTTCGGTAATCGAAATAGGATGGGCATCGCTCGATTGAATGTCGAGGATCGGTAATGACATTGTCACTAACTGCTCAGCGATCGATTTACGCTGACTTTGCGGATCGATTAAATATTCAAACTCGCGGTAAGGGTTAACCACCACAAATACATCGGGTGTGGGGATTTTTTTGTCATAAAGTAAGTTGGTTACCATGCCCGCGCTGTCGTCAATAGCAACGAGAATACTGGCCCCCGGAAATAAGCTTACGGTTGAGCCGAGCTGATTTATTGCTTCGCTTAGCGCCGCTTGTTGAAAATTACGCAGTTCGAGCAATTGTTCTGAGGTGTACTTAGGGATGCTTTTATTGGTGCTGAGGGTGATTTGTTCGCTGCCGGCTTTACTAATATCTTCAGGTTTGGTGGCATAGTTGGGGCGATAAAGACCTTTTGCCGGGGTTAAGCTGATGCTGGCCCAGCCGCGAGTATTAATTTGAGTGCGTAAATAACTCGCCAGCCCGTTAGCGTCTGCATCGGTGTCTGATGGTCCTACAATCATCAGCGAACCAAATTGTTTTTTACTCTGCCATGAGCGCACTAATACTTCAGATTGTTTACCGTCAACGGTAATAAACTTAATTTCATTGCTGTTTAAGTGAGCGTACTTTTGCTGCGCACTTGCGGCAGGGACGAGTGCCCACAGCCCAACTGCAATCATTACTATGTGGCAAAAATGTCTTACTTGCACAAAAACCTCATCAGTAAATATAAAATCTAAAAACAATAATGCCCTGAAAACAGGGCATTATCAAAGCACTAAATGTTTTCCCTAAAGTAATAGGGATTAAACGTGACTCACTAACACCATGCGGATGGCATCAAGCTGTAACTGGCTGTTGTCCATGTAACCGGTTAGCTCGACCATTTGGTTGCGAATATACTCTAGCTCATCTTCGCGAATGTTCGGGTTAACGGCTTTTAGGGCTTCAAGTCGTTCAAGCTCACCAGTTAATTGTTGGGTCATCTTAGCGCGTGCATCGGTGACTAAGTCGCCCAGAGCTTGTTTTGCATGCTCTTCACCTTTAGCAAATAAAGGGTGCAATATTGGCTGCGATGCATTGACTAGTTTACTGGCGATATGGCGATTTACTGCACTTAGCTGTTTATCAAAGCTGGCATAATCGACTTTATCGGCCAGATTTAAGCCGTTTTTATCGAGCAACACACGGATAGGTGTTGGCGGTAAATAACGGTATAACTGAGTTGATTTAGGGGCTGATGCGTCAGCCATGTAGATCAATTCTAAAAATAATGTGCCAGCAGGCAGCGCTTTATTTTTAAGGATTGCCACGCTAGTGGTGCCTGTTTCAGAGCTTGTGATTAAATCTAAGCCTGTTTGCACTAGCGGATGTTCTTGCGAGATAAACGCAATATCATCACGTGATAAGGCTGTAGTACGATCAAAGGTTACCGTTATGCCATCTTCATACAAGCCTGGGTAAGTGGGAAACATCATGTGCTCGCTAGGGCGCAAAATAATCGAGTTTTCACCACGGTCTTCTTGATCAACACCAATGATGTCCCAAAGGCGAATAACCGAACCAATCAACTGGGTGTCGTTGTCGCTGTCTGACAAACGTTGTACTAATTTATTGGCACGCTCACCACCATGAGAGTTAATCTCTAGCAGCTTGTCGCGGCCTTGTTCCATGGCCTGTTTGAGTTCTTTATAGCGGTGCTGCGTATGGTTAAGTAGCTGCACCATGGCATCTTCATCGTCGTGACTCAGTACGCCTATCAACTCATCGGCAAACTCACCAAATAACACATGGCCACTAGGACACGTTAACTCAAATGAATTAAGGCCTTCATGATACCAACGCATTAAACGTTCTTGCGCAGTGTCGCGTAGGTAAGGTAAATGTATTTGAATATCGTTTTGTTGGCCGATGCGATCCAAACGACCAATACGCTGCTCAAGTAAGTCTGGATTGAGCGGTAAGTCGAACAATACTAAGTGGCTCGCAAACTGGAAGTTACGTCCTTCAGAACCAATTTCAGAACAAATGAGTGCCTGTGCACCGCCTTCTTCTTGGGCAAAGTAAGCACCGGCTTTATCGCGCTCGATGATCGACATGCCCTCGTGGAATACTGTTGCTTGAATCCCTTCGCGAGTACGCAAGGCTTCTTCAAGGCTAAGGGCTGTTTCTGCCTGGCTGGCAATAATCAGCACTTTTTTGCTGCGATGCGATTTTAAAAATTCGATTAACCAATCTACGCGCGGATCAAACTTCCACCAACTGGCACTGTCATTTTCAAATGCTTGGTAGAGTTTTTCAGGGCTTAACGCTTGTATCGCTTTAGCTTGCGCCGTTTTTGCGCTGCCCATCATGGCATTAACACGCTCTGCGGTGACATATTGAGCCGGCATTTCTTGTGGGTAGGCATTAAAGAAACGCTTAGGGAAGCCTTTTACCGAGGCGCGGCTGTTACGGTACAGCACGCGGCCAGTCCCGTGACGGTCGAGTAACTCTTGCAATAAGTCTTGGCGCGCCACTTGTTGTAGCTCGCTATCAACCTCTTTTGATTGGATTAAGCGAATACTTGGCTCAATGTCTTTTTCGCTGAGCAGTTCCGTTAAACTGTTGATTGCACTGTCGGGCAACTTAGCGTCTTTACTTAATGCTTCAGCGGCATCAGCAACGTCTTTGTAGCTCGATTCTTCTGCTAAAAATGCGTCGTAATCGTAAAAACGATCTGGATCGAGTAAACGTAAACGCGCAAAGTGACTTTGATGACCTAATTGATCTGGGGTCGCGGTAAGCAGTAAAACACCAGGCACCACTTCACTTAATGCTTCTACGATTTGATAGGCGCGGCTTGGCGCGTCTTCAGACCATTCTAAGTGATGTGCTTCGTCGACAACCATTAAGTCCCAGTCAGCGTCTAAAGCTTGTTCTAGGCGTTTTTTCTTGCGCAATAAATCAAGTGAGCAAATGATTAACTGTTCGGTATAAAACGGGTTGTCATTGTCGGCATAGGCTTCAACGCAACGGTCTTCATCAAATACAGAGAAACGCAGGTTAAAGCGGCGTAGCATTTCGACTAACCACTGATGACGCAGTGTGTCTGGCACAATCACTAAAATACGTTCAGCGCGACCGGTTAATAACTGCTGATGGATAATCAGGCCTGCTTCAATGGTTTTACCTAAACCCACTTCATCGGCCAGCAATACACGCGGCGCATAACGACGACCGACTTCGTGAGCAATCCACTGCTGATGCGCAATCAGTCCAACGCGCGGGCCTTGCTGGCCCAGTAAATCTGATGTGGCTAATTTATGGCGTAATAGCTGACATTGGTAACGCACACCAAAACGCTCTAAACGATCGATTTGCCCAGCAAATAAACGATCTTGTGGCTTATTAAAACGAATATTGTGGCTCAGCATTGTTTCACGAAGGCTGACGTTTTCTTGGGTTTCGCTATGAATCCCGTGATAAATCACCAATTGGCTTTTTTCTTCAACCTCATTGATGGTGATACTCCAGCCTTCACCGCTTTCTACGGTGTCACCGGGGTTAAAAATAACCCGAGTTAAGGGAGCTTCACTGCGAGAAAACATCCGGTTTTCTCCAGTGGCAGGGAACAGCAGCGTAACCATGCGGCCTTCAATTTGAACGACGGTTCCTAATCCGAGCTCCGACTCGGTATCACTAATCCAGCGTTGACCTAAAGCAAAAGGCATCTTTAATTCTCTATTTGAAGCGGGGGAAACAAAAAGGGGGCGTATGTTAAACCAAACCCATGCAGATTGAAATTCTAGCATCGATTTATCTATCAGTTGGGTGTTTTTACAACAAATTGACATTTCAGTGTCACATTGACGTCATACTGTGGAACAAGGGATAACCATATTTTATTGAGTTATGATGATGCAGGTGCCATAGTCATTTTAAGTATGTTGTTGAGTCATATTAAGTATGTTGTTGAGTCATATTAAGTTTGCTAATGACTAAACATACAGCCTGTTTTCAATAATGAAATAAATTATCCTTTTATGTTAAGCGTTTAAGTCGATAGATTGAAATCAATTAATTGAGAGCACACTGGAGGCGCCATGGAACAACACGACAAGAAGTTGTTTGTACTGGATACCAACGTGTTACTGCATGAACCTTTAGCGATATATTCGTTTAAAGAGCATGACGTAATCATCCCGATGACTGTGTTAGAAGAGCTCGACAGTATTAAAGATAGAAAGCGCGATGTGAGTCGCGATGCACGGGTCGCCATACGTGCATTAGAAGATATTCTTGGCGGCCCCACGACACCTGAACAGATCCTAAAAGGTGTTGCATTACCCACCCGTGAAGAACACTCTGAAGTATCAGGCCATTTGTCGATATTTCCAGACCATCAAGTTGAGTTTATCATCGGCTCTTTGCCAGGCGACAATAACGATAACCGCATTATTAATACCGCACTGCATCTGCAAAAAATTCATTTTCCTCGTACCGTAGTCTTAGTCACAAAAGACATTAATATGCGTTTAAAAGCCAAAGGTGCAGGTATCGAACGAGTGGAAGATTACCGCACCGATCAGCTCATTGACGATATTCGCTTTTTAGCCAAAGGCTTTTATCAGTTTGCGGGTGATTTTTGGCAAAACGTTGATAATGTCTCAACAGATCGTAAAGGACGACACACAGTGCATCAGGTGCCATCGGATCATTTAGGTAATGAACACTATTATCTAAATCAATATCTTATTGATGAGGATTCTGATTTTTGTGGCCGAGTGGCCAGTAAAACCGATAAGCATCTTGAGATCATTGATCGAGGTCGCGATCGCTTAATGCACCATGAAGCATGGGGGGTAAAACCTAAAAATATCTATCAAGGTATGGCGCTTGATGCCTTACTCGATCCCGATATCGAACTGATTATTTTGACCGGCCCTGCAGGCTGTGGCAAAACCTTATTGGCCATGGCCGCCGCGCTTGAGTTGGTAGTTGAACGTAAACTGTATGACAAGGTTATCGTGACACGTAATACCCCTGACATTGCCGAATCTATAGGCTTTTTACCCGGTACCGAAGAGGAGAAAATGGCACCATGGTTAGCAGCCATTACCGACACGCTTGAGGTGTTACATAAGAATGATGTTAATCCTACGGGCAGCGTGAATTACATTATGGAAAAAGCCAACATCCAATTTAAGTCGATTAACTTTATGCGCGGCCGCTCGATTCAAAACTCTGTGGTGATTTTAGATGAATGCCAAAACTTAACCGCATCACAAATTAAAACCATGATTACCCGTATGGGTGAGGGGACAAAGCTGATTTGTAGCGGCAATTTAGCGCAAATCGATTCTACTTATCTCACCGCTGTGACTTCAGGTCTTACCTATATCGTGGAGCGTTTTAAAGATTTTGAGGGCAGTGCCAATATTTACTTAAACGGCGTAGTACGTTCACGCTTGGCAGAATTTGCAGAGGAACATTTGTAACCGCTGCAAAAATGGTACAGCGTTAAGTCAATAAGGTTACCTTGGTAACCTTATTTATTTTTATCTGTATTTTATTCTATGATTACAGCACTATTTTTGAGGTTGGACGAGTCGTTAACCGGTCATTATTACATGTGCTTGAGCTTATCTTCCTGATATCATGACCATTCGTTTTTTTATTGCCTATTTTTTGGTGTTATTCGTTCGACAGCGCGCTATTTCCCGCTGTATCAAGGGTCGTTAATGAAACCGACAGAGCCAGATTTACAACTAAAATCTCCAATTCAACGCAATTATAACCAAGCGGTGTTTTACACCTACATTGGGGTAATTGTAATGGCCTTATTGTCGGCCGGTATGATGTTTGAACGCCAAAAAGATCAGCAAATTCAACAACGAGAAGAACAAGTAGCACGGCATGTATTGCAAATCGATTTGTTACTCGAATCAAGCATTAGAGCCGTTAAAAGTTTGCGAGATGTGGCGGTTGATCATTTACGTCTCGGCGAATTCGTGCGTAAAGATCGCCTACCCAAATATGAAAAGTTTAATGAAGACGGCCAATACTTCACTTTAGAACCCATGTATGGCCAAAGTGATGTGCCTTTTACCAATATGGGCCGGATCACCGGAGCGGGATCGCTCAGCGATCGCACTGAGCCTTTTTATCAAGAACTTGAAATGCTGTTTGAGTTGTCGCTATCGTTTCCGGTCGCCAAAGAAGCCGCGCCAAAAGCCTCGTCAATTTATTATATTTCGAAACGCCGCATGATGTCGTTTTACCCTTGGGAAAATAACGAACTGCGTTTTAGAGATGAACTACTGAATAAAAAACAATTCCAATTATCGACACCGTCGATGAATCCACAGCGCAGTGTATTTTGGAGCGAAGCCTACATTGACTCTGCTCATCAAGGTTTAATCACCACCCTTGGGCTGCCGGTATATTTGCAAGATGAGTTTATTGGTTCAATTAACCTCGACATGACATTGTCGTCATTAGATAAACAAATTCGCACCTATTTTAAAATGCCGGGCACGGTGATTTTGCTAGATCAGCAAAATAATATTTTATCGCACAGTGATTTTGACTCCAACGAAATGAACAAGGTGTATCACATCAGCCAGCGCATTCCTGCGGCGCTGCACTCTTTGTCAGAATCGGAACTGTTTGATGCCCATGAAGGGATTATTCGCAATGGTTATTACATTCACTCTGTCGCCTTGCATAATGCCCCATGGCGATTATTGTATTTACAAGATGAAGATGACTTGTTTAAAGACTCATGGGACAAGTTACAGCTGAGTTTTTTATTAGTCGTTTTAGCTTTATCGCTGCTGGTCACTATTGTGCATTGGCAAACGCGGCGTGCCTTTGTAAGCCCTGCATCGCGTTTATTAACTCACCTTGAAGCGTGTTCACAAGAGCCAATACGCCCACCTGAAAAAATCACTAATGGTTGGGAACCCTGGTTTGCGTTAGTGAGCCGTATTTTTGAAGAAAACCGCCAATATACTCACCATTTGGCAGAGCAAAATAAACGTCTAGACAACTTAGTCGCCAGACGAACTCAGCGCTTACGTGAAACCACAGAGCGACGAGAGCGTGAATACGCATTATTGCGATCGCTCATTGACTCGATCCCTGAAGCCATTGTGTTTAAAGACAAAGAAGGCAAATACCTAGGCTGTAACAAGTCTGCTGAACGCATGCTCGGCTACAGCGAAAATGAAATTATTGGCTTAACCTCGTCTGAAGTCGTGAGTCCAGAACAGGGCGAGCGTATCCGTGAAGAAGACAAAGAAGTCCTCAGCCAACAACATTCATTGCGCTATCAAGAACGGATTATAGTTGAGGGTAAAGCCGTATTGCTCGACACCTTTAAGTTGCCATTTTATAACCGCCGCGGTGATTTACTGGGGTTAATTTGTGTGTGGCGTGACATCACCAAAGAACATGATGCCGCAGAACAACTGCGTATGTCAGAACAGCGTTATCACCTTGCGATGGATGCGGTAGAGGATGGGCTATGGGATTGGTATATCGATTCTGAGCAGATTATTTGTAACCCTGCTTTTTATTCGATGCTGGGGTATCAGGCGCATGAATTTCCGCCATTACTCGCGTCAATCGATGCATTATTCCATCCAGACGATCGTGAACGTGTGCAGCAGTATCGCAGTGGATATGTCGAAAACCCTAATGGCACTTATGAAATCGAATTTAGAATGCTGGGCAAAAATGGCAAGTATTTCTGGGTGTTATCTCGTGGCCGTGCCGTTGAGTTTAGTGAAAACGGTCGCAGCAAACGTATGCTGGGTACCCATAAAGACATCACTCGTCAAAAGAGTAACGAAGTGGCCTTGCTAGAAGCTAAGCAAGATGCTGAGTTAGCCAACATGTATAAGAGTGAATTCTTAGCGAACATGAGCCATGAAATCCGTACGCCAATGAATGCCATTATTGGTATGGTGCAATTGGCGCAGCGAACCAACTTAACGGCGCAGCAGCAAGATTACCTCAATAAAGCCGGTTTCTCGGCGCAGTCGCTATTACGTATTATTAATGACATTCTAGACTTCTCGAAAATTGAAGCGGGTAAATTAGAACTTGAACGCGTTGCGTTTCCGTTAGATACCGTGCTCGATCACGTCATCGATATTAATGCCATTAAAGCTCAAGAAAAGGGTGTGGAACTGCTACTGTATGCACCCGTCACGGCAGGATTAATTTTAAATGGCGATCCGTTACGATTAGGCCAGGTGCTAGTTAACTTATTGTCTAATGCCGTTAAGTTTACCCAAACGGGTGAAGTCGAGCTCGGCTGTGAAGATGTGGGTGAACGTGACGACCGGATCACCATGAAATTCTGGGTACGTGACACCGGTATCGGCATCGGTAAAGACCAACAAGCCATGCTATTTGATGCATTCTCTCAAGCAGACGGCTCAACTACCCGTAAATATGGCGGTACCGGTTTGGGGCTCTCTATCAGTAAGCACTTAGTGTCGATGATGGGCGGTACGATGCAGGTAGAGTCTGAAATGGACGTGGGCAGTACCTTTAGTTTTACCATCAGTTTTGAAATTGCAGAAGAGCAAGTGATTGAGCCATTAGTGGTGCCAGAACAACTCAATAACCTAAGCACTTTGGTTGTTGACGATAACCCAAGCGCATTACAAATGTATTCGACCTTAATGCAAGACTTCAGTTTTGGTGTCGACACGGCTGACAGTGGCCAAAAAGCGTTAGATATTTTGCGTCAAAAGCCGATAGATTTACTGTTGCTCGATTGGATGATGCCAGAAATGAATGGCTGCGATGTGATTAAGATCTTGGACGAAATGATCCGTGACGGGGTGATTGCAAAACGTCCGATTATTATTCTCATGACCGCCTACGCAGCAGAGCCTCTCGATACAGAACTCGCCAAAGATAGCGTCTATGCCATTTTACAAAAACCGTTCAAAGCGTCTGACTTATTTGATGAAATTATTAATGCATTTGCAACAGAGCCCAAGTTAAATGCAATGCCAATCATTAAAGCCGATGAGCCGAGTAAAGATGCTGGGTTAGTCTTGTTAGTTGAAGATAACTTTATTAATCAGCAAGTCGCCTCTGAATTGCTTAAAAGCGCAGGTTATGAGGTGGTGATTGCAGATAATGGCCAAATTGCGTTAGACATTATTGATTCTAAGCCTTTTGATGCCGTGTTAATGGATATTCAAATGCCAGTGATGGATGGCCTAACCGCCTCTACTGAACTGCGTAAGCGTTACACAAAAGAGCAAATGCCGATTATTGCCATGACCGCACATGCCATGTCTGGCGATCGCGAAAAAAGTTTAGCGGCGGGAATGAACGCGCACATTACCAAACCCATTGTATTAACGGAGTTATTTGAAACGTTATCGCATTGGATTACTTATAAAAACAATCATAAATAATGCGATTAAATACACAATCTTACTCGCATTATTTTCGTTGATAGGATATTCACGACAGGGAGATAATTTATGGTTCGCCGCAGTATTTCATTGGCACTTTTACTGGCAATCGCGCCAGCAACGGTTGTTTCAGGCGTTGCGATTGCCGCGAGCGATCCAGCACAAAAAATCATAAAACAAGCGCAAGCAGCCCAGGGATTTATTAACCTGTTTTATGATGCCAAAGCGGGTCAATTATATCTTGAAGTCAATAAGCTCAACCAACCCTTTTTAATGTTAACCAGTTTGCCTCACGGCGTGGGCTCAAACGACATTGGTTTAGACCGTGGTCAACTAGGTCAAACCCGTATGGTGCAATTTGAGCAACATGGGCCTTATCTCATTTTAAAGCAGCTTAATACAGATTACCGCGCTTCAAGCGACAATATTGCTGAGCAACAAGCCGTTACTCAGGCATTTGCTGAGTCTATTTTATGGCGCGGTAAAATTGTGGTGGGTAAACAGGCTATTGTTTCAGTAAATGATTTAGTGATTAATGACTTACATGGTGTAGCTGATGTGCTTGCTGCGACCAAACAAGGCCAATATAGTTTAGATGACAGCCGTTCGGTGATATTGCCACAAGGGATTAAATCGTTTGAACGCAATGCCGATGTTGACGTTAATTTAACCTTCAGGACCAGTAAAGCGGGTGAACAAGTTGCGAGCGTG
Source organism: Shewanella sp. MF05913 (assembly GCF_059758095.1). Lineage (NCBI taxonomy): Bacteria > Pseudomonadati > Pseudomonadota > Gammaproteobacteria > Alteromonadales > Shewanellaceae > Shewanella > Shewanella sp. MF05913. The sequence continues at coordinate 34,401 of NZ_JCAYNT010000005.1, read as the reverse complement.
ACACCCGATGCTAAGTTTTTATCTGTACGGGTGCGTTACTCTTTTGTGCAACTGCCAGATGAAGGCTTTGAGCCGCGTCGTTATCATCCAATGAGCGGCTATTTATCTGATCAATATATCGATTATTCAACCGCAGTTGACCAACCTTTAATGCAACGTCATTTATTAAAACACCGCCTGCAAAAAGTGATCCCCGGTGATGCTCCAAGCAAAGTGGTTAATCCTATTGTGTATTATTTAGACCCTGGCGTGCCAGAGCCTATCCGAGGTGCGTTATTAGCGGGCGCGCGCTGGTGGGAAGATGCGTTTACTGCGGCCGGTTTTATTGATGGATTTAAAGTGGCGTTATTACCTGAGGGCGCGGATCCTCAAGATGTACGCTATAACATGATCCAATGGGTGCATCGCGCAACACGCGGTTGGTCATATGGTGCTGCAGTCACCGACCCTCGTACCGGCGAAATTATTAAAGGTAATGTCACATTGGGCAGCCTTAGAGTGCGCCAGGATCATTTAATCGCAAGAGGCTTAACGGCTGGCTGGCCAGATCGCAGCGCCGCAAGTGAAGCGGCAATGGCATTGTCGCTAGCCCGTATTCGCCAACTGGCTGCTCATGAAATTGGCCACACGCTGGGCCTCGATCATAACTTTTCCGCATCGACTAACGATAATTCGTCAGTGATGGATTATCCTCACCCTTATGCCAGCATTGAAGGCCAGCAAATTGATATTAGCCAGCCATATCGCGAAGGTATTGGCGAATGGGACAAGTACACCATTGCTTATGGGTATGGTTCTTCATCGCAAGCGGAAGCATTATTAGCATCGAGTTTAGAGAAAGGTTTTCGATATATTGGTGAAGCTGATTCTCGCCGTGCGAGTGCCAGCAATGCTTATGCGAGTTTATGGGACCGTGGTAACGATGCAGTGGCAGAATTATTGCGTTTAGAAACGGTTCGCCTAAAAGCCATTAATGAATTTAATTCAGATGCGTTATTGGCAGGTGAGCCCAACGGTGAGCTCGCCGATGTATTTGTGCCAATGTATTTGCTCACCCGCTACCAAATTGAGGCCGCAGCTAAATGGATAGGTGGCGCTGATTACAGTTATCAGCAAGTTGGTGGCGGAGTGCGGTGGAGTTATGTACCGCCTAAAATGCAATTAGCGGCATTAGAGGGCTTATTGGGCAGTTTGCAAAGCAGTAGTTTGGCGATCCCTGCCAATGTGCTTCAGACATTGGTACCTAAAGCAGGTAATTACCGCAAAACCCGCGAAAGCTTTAGCTCTAACCTAGGCGTATTGAGCGATCCAGTTACAATGGCTGAAATGTTGAGTCGTCATATTACGGGCTTGATATTAACTCCAGAGCGTTTAAATAGAGTCAATCAAGCTTATATGGAAGACAGTTCGCAGTTATCGATAGTCACTCTAGTCGACAAACTTGTTGGCAAAAGCTTATATCAAGATTTACCAAATGGCCGTGAATTAGCGATACAAATGCGTATTAACGCTGTGGTTGTTGATGCGTTGTTGGCAGCATATCGCGATCCAAAAACTGCGCCAGAAGTACAAGCTCAGCTAACTGCGCGTTTTGACTATATCGTGAAACAATTAAAGCGTCGCAGTAATCGTGGCAGCGACTATCAATCGGCTCATTACGATTGGTTGTATAAGGGCATAGTGAACGGTTTAGAACACCCTGAGTTTAGACTCATTAAGAAACCCGCAGCAATGCCGCCAGGTTCGCCTATTTAAGGTGATATCAAATGAAAAAATGCGACCGAGAACGGTCGCATTTTTTATGTTTAAAATGAATCTTATTGCTGTTGGTCGAACGCTTTAGGGTTTTTAGGGTAAAAGCGATCGGCCTTACGATCGAGATGACTAAACTGGCGGGTATTTCGGTAAGGCAGCTTCATAAACCCAGAAATACCATGTCCCTGAATTTTATTGGCGTGGGAAATGATACGGTCAAGACATGCCCTAAATGCTGCTTGTTTACGTGGATTGAGCAAGCGTAAATAGCTGTGGATTTTTAAATGGTTTGGTAGCGCTTCAAAAATAATACATCCGGTGTGATGTATTTGGTTTAACCAACCCAATTCTGTCATGATCTCGGCGGGTAATTCGAGGTTTTCTTCAGGATCTTTACCGTCTTCAAAGTACGAGTGCAGCCTGGATTTATCTTCTAATGTGGGTACATCACCAACTTCAAACGGCAGTTGTAATTCACCTGTGATGGTGTATTCATGTTCGGTACTTTTTCGCTCTAGGTGCAAGGTGTCTTTGGCATTAAAGAAACAGGCTTTAAATACCCCAATACGTTTAATGCCACGAGCCATAGTAACCATATTATTCACCGCTAAAGTTAGCGGTGCTTTGCAGTCTGGGTCGTAAATCGCCAAGTTTGAGTCAATAAAGACCCCAGACTCTTGCCAGTGGATCACCAACCCCCCCACAATAGGATATTGAGCTAAACGTCCCACTGCGGCTATAAACCCTTTTTCGGTATCGGCCATTCCAGCCATAAAGTTTCGGTAGTATTTTTCTAACTGCACATCATCCATTTTAGCGATAGGATCTTGAGTGTTGTGCTCTTTTAAAAATGATTTACGCGAGCTGTAACTCACTGTCTCAACTGTTTTTGAACGAGGCTGCGCCCATACAGGAATATCAGGCACTAACGGCGGCTCTGGCAATATGGGTAAATGCATTCGATGGCTATGACGTAGGCTTGTTAAAAAGTAGTCGCCTGCAAGATTACGCCGTGTAACATCATCGCTTAACATGGCGTCCAGCGTTTTAGCCAATTCAATGGGTAAGCCGATGCTGGTGGCAGGGATAACCTTAGTGCCAAAGCGGCTGATTTGTCCCGAGGCTAAAGCATATAAGGTTGCGGCTGCGCCTTGCTCGTCAAACCTTGGGGTAGATAAAGCGCCACTAAGTTGTTCCTCGCCAATAAAATACACATCGCCCATACGGGCATTGGTGTGTTGTTGATCGCTAGACAATAACGACATCACGTTGTCATCAACGGCGCGATTATGCTCATCGCGTTGGGCAAACACGGCAGAGCCCCAATCGATTAACGACAGTTTGTCTGTTTCAATGTCGTATACCAAATTAGAGGGTTTAATGTCGCCGTGTACCAAAGGCTTACCCTTACGCAGGTAATACAAAATATTGGCCAGTTGTCTGGCGATACTCACTACCATCACTGGTGGGAGTGCGCCTAAGCGTTGGCAAATTTTATCGAGGTCTTCACCAATTGCCCGCTCCATGACTAAAATGCCTTGCTTGCCAACGCGTTCAAATTTTATCGCGCTGGGCACATTGGGGTGCTTAACCTGGCTAAGCATGTAAGCTTCTTCTTCAAGCCTGTCTTGCACACTTTGCGGTAGGTTAACGCGTGAAAACTTAAACACATGCGATTGACCAAATTCATTTATTCCGGCAAATACAAACCCATAAGCACCTTTACCAATAAATTCAATTTGCTGGTATCCCAATTTGCTGAGCTGTTGTTTACATAAACGTACCCATGCTTTGTGCTTGCGGGCATCATTGGCACTGAGTAAGTATATTGATTGCTCTTCATTGATATAAAAGTGCTGTAGCTGTGGAGTTTGCAAAGTCATCCCTCTTTAGTTATCTCTCCATTAAACCTTGATTCGCCTGTGTGCGGCAAGTGCTTCCTAGCTAAAAAATTACGATATGTAAACCTTGACCTACATCAAATCAAAATCAATCAACAGTAGGTAGTATGGATGTAAGATCACTTAACGCTTTTAGCAGAGGTATTCATGCCTAACATTGATAAAGCACAACTAATTCAGTTATTTAATTTTCCTCGAACTCGTATTTTGCAATCGATGGAAGTGACTCATTGTCCTCATGCCGTCTTTTTTAATCACAGTGATGAGGAGTGTATCACTTGCCATCAAGGGGAAGAGTGCTTGTGGATTAATCATAATGATGAAATGGTTGCACTCGAAATGAAATCTGTCGACGAACTCAAGCAGCAGTTGCTGATTGCAGTTGATTTTGTTGATTCAAACTTGAGTCCACACCATATGTCGCGTCGTAAATGCCAGTGCGAAAATTGCCGTTGGTTAAGACAAGTTCAGTTAACGCTGGACGGTAAAGCCTAAGTTAATGTGTTTAGTTGCATCTGTTTTTTTTAGTCTTTAAAGTAGCCTGTAATATTGGTAAATAGACTAAAGAGACCATCATGGAACCACGCTTTTGGCATGAAAAATGGCAACTACAACAAATTGGTTTTCACCAGCAACAAGTTAATCCGTTTTTAGTGAAATACTGGTCGCGTTTAGGCTTAGCTGAACAAGCTGAGGTGTTTGTGCCTTTATGCGGTAAATCACTCGACATGTGCTACCTCGCAGAGCAACGGCACCGTGTGTTAGGTTGCGAATTAAATCCCATCGCAGTGGAGCATTTTTTTACTGACAACGAGTTAGCATATCAGGTTGAGCAAATCGGCGAGCATGGCGTGTTTAGTGCCGACGAAGTTCGTATTTATCAAGGTGATATTTTTACTTTACCGCACCAATTAACCACTGACATAGGTGGTTTTTACGATCGCGCGGCATTGATCGCGTGGCCAGAAGCCATGCGCCAACAATATGCCGATGCATTAGCTAAATTGATCCCCGCGAATGTGAGCGGTTTATTAATTACCCTCGATTACCCACAAGATACCCTTAAAGGACCTCCATTTGCAGTCAGCCCGGATTGGGTAGAGACTCATTTGGCGCCGCACTTTGATGTTGAATTATTAGAATGTGTTGATGTGTTGGCAGACAATCCTCGTTTTGTGAATAAGCAGGTGCCTTGGTTAAACGAAGCTGTTTATAAACTGACTCGCAAAGCGTAAAACGAGGATCGCAAGGTATAAAAAAACCTACGCCAATTGGGGTAGGTTTTTTATTGCACATCGGCAACATTAATGAATATCGCGCAGGGTAATCTTTGGGCGCAAATCAACTTCACCATCGGCATAAATCGCTGCTATATCATCATGCTGGCTTATTACTGCAACCGGTCCTGTCAGCATGTGGCGCACAAACAGTAAGCGGTAACCATAGCGGTGCAAATCATACAGTGCGAGTTTTTGGTCTGCTGTAGTTAAATCCCAATGCTCGTCGTGCTTTAACATATCCTTGTGTCGACGCTCATTTATTTGATATGCAACTTGAGTCATAATCCCTTCGCCTAAGTCGTTTAAATATTGAAAAGTAAATGGTCAACTCAGTGTTTAATATTTCAAGCTAACATGAGATTGTGCAACATGTTGCTTGTCTATGAGCAGACCATTATTGAACACTGTTCTTTAATACGAACAATTATAACAATAAAACTTTCGATTGATAGTTTTTTATCAGTATTTAGTATGAAAAATTGATTTTTTATGATCAATTACCGATAACCCGCATTTCGTCTCCTTATTCAGAATAGCGGTCTCTCATACTCCAAGTGATCGATGAGTATCGCTGGGGAAAGTGTCGTGTTTCAAGGTTCACCATCAGCATGATAGTGAGTATCACCTATTTGATGTGAAGTTATATTACGTAAACCGCGATTTACACAGCGATAATATTTGCCGTTTTCTTGGTGAGTTTAGGCTCAATAAAAAATGTAAATCTCATCGATTAATTCACTTATTAAATTGCACACTGGCATAAGTTAGTGATCTAAGTGTGGTTGGTTTTTGTGACTGATTCATACTTGATAATGATAGGTTATTACATTTATTTCAATGTGTTATTGATTAATGCGGGTTGTTTGGTCAATATGGTTCAGGCATCAATTTTTGGATTTTATTTAAAGTAAATGTAATAATTGTGTTAATCTGGTCGCAGTAAAACAAAAAAAGAGTTGCTACTTTTAGCGAATATTTCGTTGTTTTAAAATCTATTTTATTCAACAGAGTCTATACTTTTTAAGGTTGTTGAACTCGGCATTAATTTTGTTGACTAATTAAATAGGTTATTGAGTGTTAATGACATTTATGCAGGAATAAAAAAGTAGAGTTTTTGCATAAAAATTCGTTGCGTATCGGTTAAAAATATCGTTTACTGCGCATGTTTTTACAAACCAGAAAACGCACTTTTATTGCCCAACTAACAGGAGGCACTGGCCTAATGAGCCAATTTCAATCGATTGATGTTGCAGATTATTATGACAAGGACACGTTTGAGCGCATTAAGGCATTTGCTGAAGATAAGCCAACGCCGTTTGTAGTTATTGACACCCAAATCGTTGCGAAACAATACGATGACATGGTTAATAATTTTCCTTTCGCAAACGTTTATTATGCGGTTAAGGCAAATCCGGCCAAAGAAATTCTTACTTTGCTGCGTGACAAAGGCTCAAACTTTGACATCGCCTCTATTTATGAGCTTGAGATGGTCACATCGATTGGTGTTTCTGCTGACCGTATCAGTTACGGCAACACCATTAAAAAGCGCGTAGATGTGCGTTCTTTTTACGAGCAAGGCGTGCGCATGTTCGCTTCAGATTCTGAAGCTGATTTACGCATGATTGCAGAAGAAGCTCCAGGCGCTAAAGTGTATGTGCGTATTTTAACTGAAGGCACACACACCGCCGATTGGCCTTTATCGCGTAAGTTTGGTTGCCAAAACGAAATGGCATACGATTTATTGGTATTAGCTAAAGAGCTTGGATTACAACCGCATGGTATTTCGTTCCATGTTGGCTCACAGCAACGTGATATCGGTGCGTGGGATTCGGCGATTGGTAAAGTGAAAAGTATTTATGACCGTTTAAAAGAAGAACACGGCATTGTGCTTAAAATGATCAATTTAGGTGGTGGTTTTCCTGCCAACTATATGGATAAAACCAATGAACTTGGTGTTTATGCACAACAGATTAAGCACTTTCTAGAAGAAGATTTTGGTGATGAATTACCAGAGATTATTTTAGAGCCTGGTCGTTCATTATTGTCAAATGCCGGTGTATTGATCTCTGAAGTGGTATTGATTTCTCGTAAATCAAATACAGCACTAGAGCGTTGGGTATTTACTGATGTGGGTAAATTTTCAGGGTTAATTGAAACCATGGATGAAGCCATTAAGTTCCCTATCTATACAGACCGTAATGGTGAGTTAGATAAGTGTGTTATTGCTGGCCCAACCTGTGACAGTGCCGATATTATGTATGAGCACTACAGTTATGGTTTACCGGTTGATTTAGCCATTGGTGATCGTATGTATTGGTTAACAGCCGGTGCTTATACTACAACTTATTCAGCTGTGTGTTTTAATGGTTTCCCACCGTTAAAAGATTACTACCTGTAGTATGCCTGCTCAGTATTAAGAAAAGGACGCTTAGCGTCCTTTTTTGTTTTAGCGAATGAATCACGGCTTAATACCAATCCGCATTACACCTTATTTAAGTCCTTTTAAACTCTCGCTGAGTCATCACTTATTAACGCTGAATGGTATAATTCAAATTGTGTGACAAGGTTAATTTGATGTGAATCACGTTAATGGTTTTTAAGTTAGATAAATAGCTTGTTGTTTTTCACCGTATTCAACTATGCTCAAAGCCATGATTTTTGTGGGTTTTGGTCATATATTGGTAATAATTTAACGAAACTATATTAACTATTATGAATTTATATGTGATCAAGTTAACCTTATCCTCCTAAAGACTAGGTTAAAGTCTGGAATATAAGAATTTAATATTCAAAAATGAAAGGGGTTTTCAAAATGTCCGATGTATTTCACTTAGGATTAACTAAAAAAATGTTAGATGGCGCTACCTTAGCAATCGTTCCTGGTGATCCAGAACGTGTTAAGCGTATTGCTGAGCTAATGGATAATGCAACGTTCCTAGCTAGCCATCGTGAATACACAAGCTACTTAGCTTATATTGATGGTAAGCCAGTTGTTGTTTGTTCAACAGGTATCGGTGGACCGTCGACTTCTATTGCTGTTGAAGAGTTAGCACAATTAGGTGTGAGAACGTTCCTACGCGTAGGTACCACTGGTGCAATTCAACCACATGTTAACGTGGGTGATGTTATTGTCACTCAGGCTTCTGTTCGTTTAGATGGTGCCAGCTTGCATTTTGCTCCGCTTGAGTTCCCTGCAGCCGCCAACTTTGATTGTACTACCGCTATGGTTGCAGCATGTCGCGATGCAGGTTTAGAACCGCATATCGGTATTACAGCTTCTTCTGACACGTTCTATCCTGGTCAAGAGCGTTACGATACCGTTTCAGGTCGCATTACTCAGCGTTATGTTGGCTCTATGAAAGAGTGGCAGTCAATGGGCGTGCTTAACTATGAAATGGAGTCAGCCACATTATTCACTATGTGTGCAACTCAAGGCTGGCGTGCAGCATGTGTAGCAGGTGTGATTGTTAACCGTACACAACAAGAAATTCCTGATGAAGCTACAATGAAGAAAACTGAAGTGAGTGCAGTTTCTATTGTTGTTGCAGCAGCGAAAAAACTATTAGCATAATGTCATTGAGTAATACGTTTACCATGGTTGCTTGCTAAGACTAGCGTAAACAGTAAAAAAGGTGCCTAGGCACCTTTTTTGTTATCTTATTTTCGCCATTTAGAAATGATACTGGGCAATAATAGAGTACGTATTTTGGTCAACACCATTCACGCCGTACTTGCTTTGCCAGTAATCGTATTCAAATCCGACTAGCAATTTGTCCTTTTTGTGTTCGCCAAATAAACTTTTACCTAAATCGTATTTAATCTGTGGATTAATGTGTAGGTTTTCATCGTAACCATTATTGTCTGCAACAAATACCCAATCAATAAAGCCATCGATAATGATGTTTGCATCACCGATTGGCATGTCGATTCTAAATACTGGCGTAAACTGCCAACCATCGCTGATATTGCCATTGCTAATAGCATCACGGCGATAAGTATTGAGCTGCAAGTAAGTGAAAAATGGCACATCAAAGTCAAGCCCCACACCATACAGCATGCTTTCTACAGGGCCATCGCCATGCTCGTACGTCAAGGCAACAGACATATCCTTAATCGCACCAAACTCTACTGGCTGACCAAGGATTTTACTGGCACTAAAGCGCGGTGAAATTTCACCATAATGGCTGTTATCGTCACCACCATTGTTGCCGTTAAAGTTAATAAAATCGTGAAACACGAACCAATCGCCATATGTCCAGCCACCTGCGGTTTCTAAGGTAATCGTGGTTTGTCTTTCTGATGGTGCGAGGTCATAGTTTTCGCCATGCAAGACAGTTGCACTTAAATCCCACCACTGGATAACATCGTTTGCAAACACGTTTGGTGAAAGCACTAGCGTGGCTAAAAGGCAGATTTTTTTCATTTTTATTCCGGTTAGTAACATGGTTGTGATGCCATAATGATTGTAAATTCAGCTTAATCGAGATGAAAAGGCAACTGGTATTATTCCCGATCGTGCACAATGGGGCGCAATATATTCAAAATTGATAATCAGCACAATAAAAACTAAGGAAGCACTGCTGATTTCAGCGTTTTGTAGACAGAAACATCTTACTTTACACTTTTTACTATTGCGATGTGATGTGAAACATTGGACTAAATTATTGATACTGTTATGTTAACGGTGATTGATTTATTAGATGAGCTGTTTGTGATGAACTTTGACATATTATGTCGCAATAATAAAACGCAACTGATATAGTAAATGCACGGCATACTCATTTATTGAGGAGGATTTATGGAGCTTTCTAATCCGATCACAGTCTGGTTAGTGCTTGGGCTGTTATTAATGATATCGGAAATTATTGTTCCGGGCGGCATCGTCATTTTGCTTGGCGCTGCTTGTATTATTGTTGCATCGTCATTAGCGTTAGGGATTATCGACGGCTTTGTACAAAGCATGACGCTATGGTTTATGGCATCAATGGTGCTACTACTTAGTTTTCGTCATGTCACTCAACGCCTTGTCGGCGGTGATGCTCATGTGGCCAATACTGACGAAGAAGTTGATTTGTATAATCAGGTTGCCACGGTTAAAGAAGCCATAGGGCCAGGGCAGCAAACTGGGCGAATTCATTGCCTAGGTTCTGATTGGACTGCTTTGGGGGACGGTACAGAAATAAAAGTGGGCACCAAGGTCAGAATTATATGTCGCGATAATATTGGGTTTGTGGTTGAGCCTATTATCGATTCAGTTTAAAAGTGACTGTTTAGTTATGGTTGTTTAGTTATGATCGTTAGAAGTGATTGTTTAGGGATTCGTCAAATTACAAAAAGGAAGTGGATATGTTTGTGTTAACCATCGCATTTTTATTTATTATTTTCATATTATTCAAATTGATGCTCATAGTGCCCATGCGCGAAGTGCATGTGATTGAGCGCTTAGGTAAGTTTCGTACCGTGTTAGCTCCTGGGTTTCATTTTTTAGTGCCATTTGTAGACAGAGTGGCTTATCGACACGATACCCGTGAAGAGGTACTTGATGTACCGCCACAAAGCTGTATCTCTAAAGATAACACTCAGCTAGAAGTTGATGGGCTGGTGTATCTTAAAGTGATGGACGGCAAACTAGCCAGCTACGGTATTGAAAACTATCGCCGCGCGGCAGTAAATCTAGCGCAAACCACCATGCGTTCTGAAATCGGTAAGTTAACCTTATCGCAAACTTTTTCAGAGCGTGACAGTTTAAATGAATCGATAGTGCGTGAAATTGATAAAGCTTCAGACCCTTGGGGGATTAAAGTATTGCGTTATGAGATTAAAAATATTACTCCATCGCATAATGTTATTCATACCCTTGAAAAACAAATGGAAGCAGAGCGTCGTAAACGTGCTGAGATTACCTTAGCCAACGCTGAAAAAGCGGCGATGATCAATATGTCGCAAGGCGAGCGTCAAGAAGCGATTAACCTGTCAGAAGGTCAAAAACAAAGACGTATTAACGAGGCCATTGGTACCGGACAAGAAATATCAATTGTGGCCAATGCTAAAGCTGAAGGCATGGAAATGATATGCAAAGCGTTGACCATCAATGGCGGTAATGATGCCATGAACATGTTGCTTAAAGAGCAGTTTATTGGTCAAGTCGGCAAGATTTTATCTGAGGCCCAAGTGTCTGTTGTGCCTGCTGAGATGGCCAAACTTGAAGGTTTTTTTGAAGGCATGGAGCAAGTCACTCATGCGGTAAGTCATTCACCAGCGAAAGGAGCACGCTAATGTCGATTAACGGAATTGATACTGATTTTATTGTGATGGTGATTTGGGGTGTTATTTTTGCCATTTTCGTGTTGAAACTATTTCAATCGATTCGTTTAGTGCCCACTAAATCTGCCTATATTGTTGAGCGTTTAGGTAAATACCACAGCACCTTAGATGCTGGTTTTCATACCCTTATCCCTTTTGTTGATAAAGTGGCTTACATTCATGATTTAAAAGAAGAAACCATTGATGTTCCACCGCAGGAATGTTTTTCGAGTGACGAAGTTAACGTCGAAGTAGACGGCGTGATTTATATTTCGGTTACCGATCCAGTGAAAGCCAGTTATGGCATTACTGACTACCGTTACGCTGCGATTCAGCTCGCTCAAACAACAACCCGTTCGGTTATTGGTACGCTAGATTTAGACCGTACTTTTGAAGAGCGTGATTTAATCTCGGCTAAAGTCGTCGAGGTGCTAGATGAAGCTGGTTCTATGTGGGGAATGCGCGTTCACCGCTACGAGATTAAAAATATTACGCCACCAGAAACCGTTAAAAACGCCATGGAAATGCAGGTTAATGCCGAGCGTGAGCGCCGTGCGTTACTCGCTAAAAGTGAAGGTGATAAGCAAAGTAAAATTAACCGTTCAGAAGGTGTGATGGCAGAAACCATTAACCGCTCTGAGGGTGAAATGCAGCGCCGCATAAACGAAGCTGAAGGTAAGGCGCAAGAGATTTTAACCTTAGCTAAAGCCACGTCTGAGTCGATTGAGCGTTTAGCGGTAGTGATTTCAGCTGAAGGCGGACAAAGTGCATTGCGTATGCAGCTTGGTGAGCAATACATGAAGCAATTAGATGGTCTAAGCAAAAAAGATAGCCGCATTGTATTACCAGGCAACTTGGTCAACTTTGAATACTGGATGGACAGCATTGGTTTAAAAGACGATAAAAAATAGGTTGTTAAAAAATAGGTGGTTACGATGCACCATTCAGTAGGTTATCCGCTCGTTACAAACGCTGTATTGTACTGATGTTATTTAAGCTGATGTGATGAATGTTGTCACAGAATTATAAAAAGGGGCCAGCAGCAATGCTGACCCCTTTTTTGTATTTTTTAAGCCCTCGTTTTAGTCCCTTAGTTTTCGATACGTTGACCTTACTGGGTTAAGCTGGGTTTAGCCGAGGTGTACTATTTAACTATATCGCCAAGGTGTTCAACAAACACTTTGGCAACAGGCGAGAGGGCGCTATCTTTGGGTGAGAGAATATTAATATCGGTAAATCCAGCGCTTAACTCAGGCAGTACGTTAATGAGTTGCTGATTTTCTACGGCATCCACAGCAATAACTTGGGGTAGGAGAGTAATCCCGGCACCGCCGAGACAAAAGTGATACAAAGAATTGTAATCACTGCAAATGATTTTGTAGTTGGCACTCACGTTTGTGTGCTGGAAATTCCATTGATGCTCTAAAACACCTTCGGTATCACGATAACCAAGTAACGAGTGGTAATGTAAATCGTCAATGGTTTCTATCACAGATGATTTTTCTAGGTAAAGGCTGCTGGCATACATTTTTCGCTCAAACGTCATGAGCTTTTGTTTGCTGATATTGCCTTTAGTGACTTCTCCAGCATTAATCATGCAGTCTAAATTTAAGCGTTTTATGTCTTGATGTTGTCCTGGCACAATAAAGACTTCTAATTGAACCTGTGGATAGGCATGCACAAAATGGGCGATGTGTTTGTCCATCAACTTATCAACAAACGGTTGTAAGCCAATTCTTAATTTGCCTTGTACGTCGTCGTGACGATGTTTAAATACGTCTCCAGCATGGTTAAGTTGACTAACCAGTGGCGTTATTTGGGCCAAATAACGTTTGCCCGAGGCGGTTAGGTTCATCACTCTAGTGGTACGGGTAAATAGTGGGGCGCCAAGTTGTTTTTCTAAATCAGCAATGCGCCGACTCACCAGAGCGCGGCGGGTATCAAGTGATTTGGCCGCCTTAGTAAAGCTACCTAGTTTAGCCACGGCAATAAACAGTTCTAAATCTTTGATGTTCAATGTGTCAGCCTAAGTCAGTCTCTTATTTTGTATAGTAATTTTCGTGATTGTTATTGTCAATTTAGTCCTAATGCAGCTTTAAGCCTTATCACTCGCTGTATTCTAGGTTTCTCGCCCCAAATAGGTAAACTATTGCACGGCTTTCCAACGCTAATTGATATATAATACATCGCAGATTTCTGGGAGGAAAAATGGACGTATCATCATTATTAGACGGCCTAAACGATAAGCAGCGTGAGGCAGTTGGCGCGCCACTTTCAAATATGTTGGTGTTAGCGGGTGCCGGCAGTGGTAAAACCCGTGTATTAACTCATCGTATTGCGTGGTTAATGCAAGTAGAACAACAAAGTCCATATTCTATTTTGGCAGTCACCTTTACCAATAAAGCGGCAGCAGAAATGCGTGAGCGCGTGGAAAAAGTGGTCGGTACTAACATGGGCCGCATGTGGATAGGCACCTTCCATGGGTTAGCACATCGTTTATTGCGTACCCATTATCAAGACGCTAATTTACCGCAAACTTTCCAGATTATTGATTCTGACGACCAGTTACGTTTGCTTAAACGTATTCTTAAGAGCCTTAACTTAGATGAGAAGCAATATCCTCCTCGTCAGGCTCAAGGTTACATTAACGGTAAAAAAGACCAAGGTTTACGCCCTAAGCATATTGATGCGGGTGGATTTCCTATTGAGCAAAATTTACTGAATATTTATAAAGTTTATCAAGAGTCGTGCGATCGCGCAGGCTTGGTTGATTTTGCTGAAATTCTATTACGTGCTCATGAGTTATGGCTCAATAAGCCACACTTATTAGCGCATTATCAAGAACGTTTCCGCCATATTTTGGTTGACGAATTTCAAGATACTAACGCCATCCAATATGCTTGGATCCGCGTATTAGCGGGTAATACGGCTAACGTGATGATTGTCGGTGATGACGATCAGTCTATTTACGGATGGCGCGGCGCACAAATTGAAAACTTGCACCGTTTCTTGAAAGACTTTTCTGGTGCACAAACTATCCGCTTAGAGCAAAACTATCGTTCAACAGCGAATATTTTGAACGCCTCTAACGCCGTGATTGCCAATAACCCTGACCGTTTAGGTAAAGAGTTATGGACCGAAGATAAAGATGGCGAACCTATTTCAGTTTATTGTGCCTTTAATGAAATGGACGAAGCCAAATTTATTGTAGCGCGCATTAGTGACTGGCAAGAAAAAGGCGGCAGCTTAAGTGAATGCGCTATTTTATATCGCTCAAATGCGCAATCACGAGTGCTCGAAGAAGCCTTTTTACACAAAGGCTTAGCTTACCGCATTTACGGTGGTTTACGCTTCTTCGAACGCCAGGAAATTAAAGATGCGATGGGCTATATGCGTCTTATCAATAATAAAGATGATGATGCCGCATTTGAACGTGTGGTGAATACACCAGCACGTGGAATTGGCGATCGCACCTTAGATATTTTGCGCTCTACTGCCAAACAGCATCAGTTAACGTTGTGGCAAGCCAGTGTGCACTTAATTGAAGAAAAAGTATTAGCCGGCCGTGCAGCAAATGCAGTGCGTGGCTTTATGGAACTCATTATTTCGATGCGCACAGATACTGCAGATATGTTGCTGTATCGAATGGCTGATAGCGTGATTGATCGTTCGGGTTTACGGACCATGTACGAAGCTGAAAAAGGCGAAAAAGCCCAAGCGCGTATTGAAAACTTAAACGAATTAGTGACTGCTGCCCGCAGTTTTGAAATGCCAGAAGAGCTTGAAGATATGGGCGAACTTAATGCCTTCTTATCACATGCGGCATTAGAAGCTGGTGAAGGACAAGCCGATGCCTTTACTGATGCTGTGCAATTAATGACATTGCATTCAGCCAAAGGACTTGAATTCCCGATGGTCTTTATGGCGGGTGTTGAAGAAGGCTTATTCCCGAGCAAGATGGCGTTAGATGAGGGCGATCGCTTAGATGAAGAGCGCCGCTTGTGTTATGTGGGCATGACTCGTGCGATGAAAAAACTATACATCAGTTATGCAGAATCTCGCCGTATTTATGGCCGTGAAGATTATGCTAGCCCATCACGCTTTATCAATGAAATTCCTGAAAAGTTTGTTGAGCAAATTCGTATCCGTGCTCAGGTTAAGCCTTCTGTTAGCCAGCGTTTCCCATCGCGAGCGGCAGATGCTGTGGCGACTAAAAAACCTCATGGGTTTAATGACACCGGTCATAAAGTGGGTTCTAGAGTGAAGCACTTTAAGTTTGGTGAAGGCATCGTCACAAGCTTTGAAGGCTCGGGAGAAAAAGGCCGTGTACAAGTCAATTTTGTTGATTTCGGCAGTAAATGGTTATTGGTATCACTCGCTAAGTTAGAGCGTTGTTAAGCTGTCAACATGCGAAATCATGGAGATATGACATCGATGTCATTGCAAGACAAACTTCGTGCTTATGCACGATTAATGCGAATCGATAGACCCATAGGTACGTTGCTTTTACTCTGGCCTTGTTTAATGGCGTTAGTATTAGCAGCGCAAGGTATGCCTTATATTACTGTACTGCTTATTTTTATTGTGGGTGTGGTCATAATGCGAGCTAACGGCTGCATTATTAATGACTATGCTGATCGCAATTTAGATGCACATGTGGAGCGCACCAATATGCGTCCATTGGTGTCGGGCGAAGTCAGTATCAAAGAGGCGCTTTGCTTATTTGTGGTGCTTGGGTTAGCTGCATTCAGCTTAGTGTTATGGCTTAATCCGTTGGTAGTACAGTTGTCGGTCGTTGGCATTATACTGACGATTATGTACCCGTTTATGAAACGGATTACCAATATGCCGCAGATGTTTTTAGGCATAGTGTGGAGCTGGTCTATACCGATGGCCTATGCCGCACAGCTGGGAGAAGTCCCCGTTGAGGCATGGTGGTTATTTATGGCTAACTGGTGTTGGACTGTGGCTTACGACACCATGTATGCCATGGTCGATCGTGATGACGATTTAAAGGTCGGTATTAAGTCGACTGCCATTTTATTTGGACGATTCGATAGGCAGATTATTGGTTTATTTCAACTGGCTGCGTTAGGTTGTTTCATTATGGCTGGCGTGTTGGCTGAGCGTGGCATGATTTACGCTTTAGGCATTGTGAGCTTTATTGGCTTTGCCGTTTACCAACAAGGGCTTATTTATCGTCGCGAGCGCGCGCCCTGTTTTAAAGCCTTTTTAAATAACAACTGGGCTGGAATGATACTGTTTATTTCGCTATCGCTAGATTATCTCGTTTAGTTCGTTACTGATATGGGCATGGATGCTTGAACATGATGAATACGCTATACCATTTTGTTGGCTTGTTGTGTTGTGGCTATTTATCACTTTATAGTTTGGTTGCTAGTGCTGAAAACAGCCACAATGTACCATCACAACTTGCGAGTCAGTGGGCCGAAGTATATGCGTCAGCTGCTGTAGTTAATATTCCCCGCACCCAGCAATTTACCCTTAAAGATGGTAGCCGTGATTATCAGGTGATGATCAAATTACCTAAAGATTATCAAAAAAATAGCACTCACTTTTATCCTGTTATCTACATGACCGATGGCATGTACAGTATGCAAGTGGTCTCCGGTGCAACGCGATTCCCGATGAACAGTAATATTATGCATCAGGCGATTTTGGTTGCTATTGGCTATCAAAAGGGCAGTAAAGGGGCGTCTAGTCGTATTCGAGATTATACTCCAAGCCATGATCCGAGTTGGAAACTCAACACCGGTGAGGCAAAACGACATGTTCGCTTTATACGCGACACTGTAATGCCTTTTGTTGAGCATTATTATCGTGTTGATAACCAGCAAAATACCTTTATGGGGAATTCGCTCGGCGGGTTATTTGGTGCATATGTGTTACTGGAGCAACCTACATTATTTACCAACTATGTGCTGGGCAGCCCTTCGTTGTGGTTTGATAATAAGCACTTGTTAAAGCAATTTATTCAAGGTGTTAGCCAAATCCCCGCCATATCCGCTAAGGTCTTTATTGGTATTGGCGAATTAGAAAGGCCGCCTTATACTCACGATAATCATCACATGGTGGCCGACGCTCAAGCGTTTTATCAAATACTCCTATCTCATCCCTCTGTCGAAGCGGACACATTGCAGCTAAAACTCTTGGTTATTCCTGAAGCCGATCATTCAATGGCGTTTCCAACAACAGCTATCCATGGTTTATCGTGGTTATTTAAACGCGCTGATTAGCTCAAGCGGCTAGATAAAAAACTCATTGGTATTGGTCATTTCCTGTAACAACTTTGTATGCAAGCAATATCCTTATTGGTCACTTTTATTGTTATGTTAATAACTTGTTTAAATAGATGTTGCCCCAATATCTATACTTAGCACACAGTATTAATGTGATTAAAATAGACCAAGGAAGAGTATTGAATGAGAGCAGCTGTAAAGTACCGGTTAATTTTTTTAGCCTTAATGATATTCAGTTTCGTGATAGGTGTTAACTGGACGCCACAGATGTTAGCTAGCGATGCTGACAAACGAGCTTTGTCTCTTATTTGTGCACTGTATTTTGTATTTCTGCCTTTAAGTTATTGGTATTGCATTATTAAAAAAGGTGCCCAAAAACTGTGGAAGTTGATTGTTGTTTTCAGTTTGAGCAGCCTTGTTGCGCGGTTAAGTTTCCCTGCTGAAATTGCCCATTACTTTGAATTTATTGCCTGGTTACGCTACCCGATTATTGCCGTGTTGCTGGTGATTGAATTGTATTTGATTGTGAGTGTGGTGCGCGGGTTATTAAAGGTACGTAAGCTTAAAGGAGATCCACGAGTTGGCGCCGTTGAAACTTATCGTGAAGGCGATGATAAAAGTTTAACGATTGCGCTTATTATGGCGAGCGAAGCGACAAACTGGTTTTATTCTATTCCGTGGTTTTCACGCAATCATCCGCCAGCAATTGCCAACATTAACCTTAAGAGTGCCGCGCGCTGGCATGTGTGGTTGATGTTAACCGGCTGTATTATTGCATCATGTAGCAGTTATTTTTTACTGGTGTCGTGGAGCGAGTTGGTGGCCATTATTGTCTCGAGTATTATCGGCTACACCTTAATGTCGATAGTTGCTAATCATAGGCTGTCGCGTTATTACTCGTTGTATTTAATGAGAGATAATCTGGTTATTAATAACTCATTATGGGGATTTATGGTGGTTAATATAGCGGATATTGCTGATGTTACTGAGCAAAAACCAACAGCGTTAAACCAAGATGGAGCGGAGACAATGAGTATCGGCCGCGGACAAAGTAATGTCACTGTTACGCTAAACCGTCCGGTTATTTATCATGGCGGTATGGGGCAGTTACCCGAACCGATGACAGTGATACATTTGAGTGTAGATGAGCCGCAGCGCCTAATTAACACACTCAACGATGCTAAATTGTCGTAAGCGGCATAGCACTAAATACCCATAAAAAATGCGCTTTTAAAGCGCATTTTTATGGTTAATTCTACAAGACTGAATAAACGAGTCTTGAATATTTTACTCATTACCCACTAACGTCGTTAAGTCTGCTGGGCGGTAATAAACAGATTTCAGCACCTTACCTTGACGCACTACTTTACCGGCCATATCAACATCTTTAGCGCACTTGGCAATAATAAACTCACCTTTCACACTGCCCACAATTTCGACACCTTGCTTAGCATAGTGAGCAATTGTTTCATCTAGCTCTTGCTGGTTACGGCACACTTTACTCATGTTGCTAGAGTGAACTTCATCCCAGCATTGAATAAAGTCGATTTCACGATTTTTAGCCACGTTAAGCAGTATATCTATAAGATAGCTTATCTCGATACGATCGCTTACCTGAGCCGCGCCTAGGTGGACTAGACGGCCCATTAACACATACACCGAGTCTACAATCGCATCGGCTTGCTCAATGCGCGAGTCCGCTTCAGTTAACTCGGTCATTTCTTCAATAATTAATGAGGTGTGCAGCGTATCGGCTTTATCATCTAAGCTAGCACTGTCGTTAACCGGTAAATCAAAGGTGCTGCGAAACTCAAAAATATCGCGATATAAATGGTCATAGATTGGTTGAGTTAATTGACTGAGTTTCATAGGATTACCTTAATGATAAATGTGACATAATTTTAAATAAATGAGTCGTGGAATACAAAGCGTTAATCGAATAAAAAAACCGGCAAGTTTGCCGGTTCTATGACGATTTACTGACAGGTTTAGTTAACCTTATTGCTTATCCGGATATAGCTTACTTAATGAATGCGAAAGCATCGCCGTATAAGTGGGCTTCTTCAACACCAAGTTCGCGGAATAACTCACGTGCTGCGCCAACCATATCAAAGCGACCAGCGATGTAGATGTCGTAACCGTTTAAGCTAATAAAATCATGTTTAATTTGTTCTAGCAGGTTGGCTTGTTTACCTTGCCAAGTGTCGCTAACTATTTCAACAATTGGGATAAACTCTAACCATTCGTGGTCTGCATGCCATTGACGTGCAATTTCTTGGTAGTACATGGCCTCTTCGTTACGACAACCCCAATACAATTTTGTATTTATGGTTTCGCCGTTAGCAATTTGCTGTTCAACAATACTTTTTATGTATGAAAAACCCGTGCCGCCAGCAATTAAAATGCGAGGTCTGTGGCTGTCGCTGCGTAAGTATGCATCACCAGCAGGTGCTTCAATGTCGATATGCGTTGATGTCTTTAAGCGTTCTACCACTTGCATTGGGTAGCTTTCACTTACTGCTGCACCGATATGTAATTCGATTAACGCAGAATTAGGCGCAGAAGCGATAGAAAAAGGACGTTTGTCTTTTTCACCCATGACTACACACAAGTATTGACCAGCCTTGAAGTCAAAGGCGGTTTCTGGTTTTAGCAACACTTGATAAACAGCGTCATTAAACGGGGTGACTTTTTCAATCTGACAACGAATGGTTTTCATCTAACGTCCTTTAAGGCCTTTTTAATTTTTATCAATCACTTATTTATAGCCAATAGTATCCTAATTGGATCACTCTGGTTACAGCGTAGGTCTTTCATCAATGCCAAGATCATCCCAAATTTGGTCTACTTTTTGTTTGACCTCAGGGTCCATCACAATAGGCGTGCCCCATTCTCGGGTGGTTTCACCTGGCCACTTATTCGTTGCATCTAAGCCCATTTTTGAGCCTAAACCAGCCACTGGAGAAGCAAAATCTAAATAATCGATGGGGGTGTTATCAACTAGCATCGTGTCGCGCGTAGGATCCATACGGGTCGTAATGGCCCAAATAACATCTTGCCAGTCACGGCAGTTAACATCTTCGTCAACGACAACAATGAATTTAGTGTACATAAATTGACGCAAGAAAGACCATGCGCCCATCATGACTCGTTTGGCATGCCCTGGATATTGTTTGCGAATTGATATTACCGCCATGCGATACGAACAACCTTCTGGCGGTAAGTAAAAGTCGATAATCTCAGGGTACTGTTTGCGTAAAATAGGCACAAATACTTCGTTTAATGCCACGCCCAACATGGCTGGCTCATCGGGTGGACGACCTGTATAGGTACTGTGATAAATCGCATCTTTACGATGAGTAATGTGAGTGACGGTAAATACTGGGAATGAGTCGGTTTCGTTATAGTAGCCAGTGTGATCGCCGTATGGACCTTCTACTGCTGTCTCATCTGGGTCAATATAGCCTTCAAGAATAATTTCACTGGTGGCTGGTACTTCAAGATCGCAACTAATAGCTTTACACACTTCTGTACGTTCGCCGCGCAGTAAACCCGCAAAAGCATATTCACTCATGGAATCTGGCACGGGAGTCACAGCACCTAAAATGGTGACAGGATCGCTGCCCAATGCCACTACGACAGGGTAACGCTCACCAGGATGCAGCTGTTTAAAGTCTTTAAAATCTAACGCGCCGCCACGGTGATCTAACCAGCGCATAATGAGCTTATTTTTGCCCAACAGCTGCTGACGATAAATGCCTAGGTTTTGACGTTTTTGACGTGGGCCTTTGGTAATCGTTAATCCCCATGTTACCAGCGGGGCAACATCTCCTGGCCAACAATGTTGTATAGGTAAACTGGTGAGGTCGACTTCATCGCCGGTTTTAACCACTTGTTGGCAAGGTGGATTACGTACTGTTTTAGGCGGCATGTTGAGTGCTTGCTTAAACATGGGGATTTTAGCTATAGCATCTTTAAAGCCGCTTGGCGGTTCTGGCTCTTTTAAAAAAGCCAGTAATTCGCCTACTTCACGCAGTGCCAATGGATCGTCTTTGCCCAATGCCATGGCAACGCGTTTGGGGGTACCAAATAAGTTTACCAATACTGGCATGGTGTTATTTTTAGGATTTTCAAATAGCAGCGCGGGACCGCCCGATCGTAAAACGCGATCAGCAATCTCAGTCATTTCTAAATAAGGGTCAACAGGGTAGCTAATACGTTTTAGCTCGCCATTTGCTTCTAAATGATCGATGAAGCTGCGTAAGTCCTTAAAACTCATGTTTACCGCCTGAATATCAAATCCAATATGGCGCGCACTATAGCATTTTTCTAATTTAGGGTTAAGCCAAAATGGAGGATATCGACTTTATCTCGACTTAGCGTAAAATGAATGCAGTCGATGACGACGTTGAGGTGACCCATGCAAAGAATTAAATCCCCATTATTGCTGAGTGTTGTAGCGGTAAGTGCTTGTTTATTAAATAGCGTATTTGTGCCTGTTCATGCAAAAGCGCCGGTCGATAATGATCGACTTATCCGCGAGTCACATTCGGTAGGTAACCAACATGATGGACGACGCCATTCACAGCATCGTTCTCGCCATCGAGATCCCTGGCGTTTGGGCTTAGGCCTAGGGTTAAGTCATGCCTGGGGATGGAGTAATGGTATGGGTGTTCACAGTGGCTGGGGCATTAACAGTGGTTGGGGCCCAACTATTGGGGTGAGTTGGCCTTATGGTGTTAACTCTCGCTATGGCGATCGCTATGATTATCGTCGACAAAACGAAGGTTTTTATCCTTACCGTAGCGTTAATATTGTGCCAACAACAGGTTATCGGGTCGTTGATGAGCCTATTATTGTGCCTACTCGCGTGTCTGCGCCACAACAAACAACCATAGTCACTCTGGTCAATAAAGGTTTACGTAGTTTGCCTCAGAACGCTAAAGTCATTCAACGCGACAGTGGCACTGTGTATGAGTGGCAAGGGGTAGAGTATTATTTTGACTGGAATACGCAAACTTACGAACTGGCTAACGTTGATATGCCATGATCGTCCGCGTAATAACAATACTCTATACTGTTATCTGCTTTAGCTTGGTACATGGCCGTATCTGCTGCGCTGATTAATTCTCTGCTACTTAATCCGTGTTTTGGTAGCACGCTAACGCCAATGCTGGCACCCACTTCTAAGGTGTGAGGCCCAATGTTTATCGGCTGTTTGATGAGATTTAAAAGCTGAGTTAATTTTTGGTCGATATCGATAGGTTCAACAATCAAATCTAGCCACACCACAAACTCATCGCCACCGAGCCGGCCAACAATATCGGTGGTTCTTAGGTTGCTCATTAACCGCTGAGCGAGGGTAACAATGACTTCATCTCCTACGCTGTGGCCTAACGTGTCATTGATCTGTTTAAACTTATTTAAATCGATAAACAGTAATGCTGCTTGATCGTCGGAACGTAAATCTCTGGCAATGGCACTGTCGATTTTTTTAATAAAAGCGCGTCGATTATAGATACCTGTTAATTCGTCATGTTCAGCCAGAAAAATAAGCCTGTCTTGCTGCTCTATCAGTTTATGAGTTTGCCGGTCGACTTCTTGTTTAAGGCTGTCTTTTTTGACTGTAATTTGAGTGAGCGAGTGTTTCATATGATTAAAATTACCCGCTAATGCAGACAATTCATCATCGTCACTAAATACAATCCGGCTGGTTAAATCACCAGACGCAAGCGCCTCCATACCTTGATTTAATGAATATAATCCGTTTCTAAAGCGGACTAAAGTCATAAACGACCATGCTGTGATTAATGTTGTTAATAACAATAAAATAGCGCCAACCATCCACAATAAGCTTTGTTGTTTAATCTTTGCTTGTTTAATCGATAACTGATGTAGGCTAAACATCTCTTCTGTCATCTCTTCAATAATCATGCTGTATTTTGTTTTAAATAAGCGCTCTGCTGTGGGGTTGACTGCATCATCGAGTTGTTTGCTGTGATGAGTATTTTGTGTGTTAATCAATACTCTGACATTGGTGTTGAGTCGATTGATATTTTGGATGATGATTTTTTGCTGCACATCCCAATCAATATCTTGCGATAACTCCGCAGCGAGCTCTGCTTGACGGTTGTTGAGTTCAATAAGCCCTTGTTTATCGGAATATTCTTGATATAACCACAATTGACTGCGTAAGCTGTCGATACTGAGTTGCAGCTTCATTGAGTAATTAAGTTGACGATAAATTTTTTGCTGATAATTATGAACTTGAATAAGCGACAAACCGACAATCAATGTCAAGATTGAGCATAATATGGCGGTCCATTTAAGGCGCTTTGATAACATCATAACTTACCAGCCTGCCTCTTGATTATTAAAGGTTTCAAGTAGTTGTCGGTCAAATACTTGTCTGAAATCGACTCGGTTTTCTTTAGGCACTAATTGGTTATCAATCGCCCACTGACTTTGAGTTTGAATGTTAGAAAACAATGCGTTACTGAGTGACAATCTAAAAGTATAGTCGGCCCATGAGTATTCGAGTTGCGATGGTGTAATATTCAAGACTTGGCTAAGGATCTTTTGAGCCTGTTTTGGGTGTGTGTGAATATATACCGTGGCATCAGTAATCGCTTTAAGCAGTGCAAGTTTATGATTTGTATCAACACTGGTATTTTTTAGTCCAATTAAATTAAATGACAGATGATATAAACCACGGCTATTAATCATTTCTGGGTTTTGCGAAAGATGCTCTGACAGCATATAACTCGATGGCTCCCAAGCCGAAATGATGTCTACTCTATTATTGAGTAATGCAGGTATGAGTTGGTCTGGGGTTAAATATACGCGCTCGATAGGCAGGTGAGTTTTGTTATACATAATTAATACACTGTCTAAAAAAAACTCACTGGCACTGCCTTTAATAATGCCAATACGGGTATTGGCAATATTATCAAGTTGTTGATACTTTTCTGGGGTTAAGCTGAGTAATTTAACGTCATTATCAGATTCAACAAAGCTCGCAATTACCGAAAAATCAGTGCGGTTAAAACTATTAAACATCACTACCGTTTCAGACGATGTTGCAAAATCAACTTGTTCGTTAATTAAGGCATTAAAGCAATTTACTCCGCCATCAAATCGGACAAGTTCAACATTGAGATTATTGTCTGCAAAAAAGCCCATTTTCTCAGCAATAAAAAAAGGGGCTGATAATGGAGTATTAGATACGGCAATTGTGATGGTTTCTTTTGACGTAGCCTTTAGCGATGTTGATTTAGCTGAAAAATCACAGCTAACGATACAACATAAGGCGCTAATGCTAATAATGATAAAAACACACTTTTTAAATGCTACTTTCATTAATTATGTTCAATCAGCATGGGGTATGATTAAGTGTAGTAATGGTAGCAATTTTTGTGGGTAAATATTTGTGTTATTTAGTCTTTATTAATAAAATCAAACAACAATACTAATACCTTAGTATTGGTTAGCTATCATATTATGCGACTTATTGATTTTTATCCGTCTGTGGAATTGTAAAAGCCCTAGCTGGCAGTGTTATCGTCGCTTCATTTTATGACTTTGTCTGATACTTTTGCAGTAACGTTGGCTGAATATTATTGAGGATCGCTTCTGCTTGTTGGAATTTAAGGTTTTTGATTGAATGTGCTAATAATTCATAATCAGTTGGCTCAAGTATTTTAAGAATATGAGCTATTTGAGGGAAAGTATTGGTCGCATTCATATTAAATGTGCCAATCTCTTCTCGTAATATATTAAATAACCTCAATACGTCATCGCTAATGTCTGTTGACGGTTTAACGCCTGACTCGTTTACTACAGGCTGTTTGTCTTGCAGTTGAGTGAGTAAACCCTGCGCGATAGGCAATGTAAGGTTTATTTGCCCAACAAGAGCGCTGTAGCCTTGTGCTAAATCGTAATTTTCAGTGGTTTTTATCTCAGTTTCCTGTTGCTTGGCAAAGTGGGCTAATTCAGTAAAGCCCAATGTGGCAGATGAGCTTTTAAGGGTATGAAACATCATTTTGAATTCAGTGTTAGCCTCTGTCGATAACACATCTAATGCTGCATATTGAGTGATATCTTCCATAAACAGCTCTAGTGCTTTCAGGTAGACAGTTTTGTTATAGCTGAGGCGAGATAACGCGCCCTGATAGTCGATGTTCTGTTGCTCGCAATAGCTTTCAATACTGTTATTACTAACATCTTCAATACTGATATTACTAACGTCTTCAATACTGACATTACTCGTGTTTTCTACAATAGGGTTATTAACATAATCGTCAACACTATCGGTAATATAGTCATTATCAGCGGTTAAGATGCAGGCGGATTCACTCGGTGCAATGGGTAATACGTGCTCAGCACTTAATTCTTTTACTGTTGCGGTCATCAAAGGTAAATTGGTGTGTCTTACTGCGATACTTTTAATTTCAATAAAAACAAATTCAACATCGTCAATACGGATTAATGTGGCCGACATCCGCACGGGTAGGGATGGGGTATTCAAGGTCTGAATGTTATATTCAAGTTCCTTATAGCTGCCATTAAGTAAATTAAGTTTTAAGTCTTGCCACGTTTGCTCGCTGTTGTGCGCGAGTATACTGTCGATATTTTGGCTTTGCATGTCTTTACTGCTGTAACCTAAAATCTGCTCAGCATATGTGTTGCTGTGAACAATATAACCTTCTCTATTGACCCACAATAAAATGTTCTGCGAACAATCTACTGCACTATTGATTAAATGCAGTTGCTTTAATAAACCCTTTTTTTCGGTTAAGTCTTCAACAACAAATACAAACCCCGTTATGCCTAATGTGCGTTGTTTTATTGCTGAGACATGCAAATATACCTGTTTATGGTCGCCATACTTTTGCTTTATCGCGCACGACAAGGTGAGATGCTCTTGCAGTTGTAAATGCTGATGTAAAAAACTGAATATTTTTTTACTGTCTTGAGGGATAACCTCTGGCGCTTTGGTGTTGTCATTTTCATTATTGAGTTTTTCATTATTGAGTAATCCAACGTCCTTTATCAGCATCGTTAGGTTGCAACTACCGACCATTTCATCGTGACTAAAACGCAGGCTTTTTTCTGCACCGCGACTAAAAAAGGACATTAGCCCAGATGAGTCGGTGGCAATAATAATCACGTTGCTGCTGTTTAAAATATTTTGTTGAAATAAAGCTGCTTGCTCAATTTCTAAATTACTTTCATTTACTTGGTTTTTCAGCTCACTGTTATGTTGTTGCAATTGAGCTTGTAGTAATTTGAAGTTGGACACATCGTTGATAGTAAAGCTAGCACCTAAAAAATGATTGTTTTTTAATAGTGGTGTAATGGATAGCTCAAGCGACCGAGCTTCAGTTTCGTTGTTGAGCTGGTAGTTAAACTCAATGTTACTGACTTGCTGACCGCGGGCTACTTTTTTAAAATAGGCAATTAACGTGGCCGGCGATATGCTTTCCCTTAAGTAGTTAATGATAGGCTTTTTGGAAGATCCCGCCTCTAAACCAAAAATAGTTGCCGCAGAATGGTTCCAATTTAAGATGGCAAAACTACTGTCTACACCGATTAAACACTCTGAGGAGTTGTCGATAAAGGAAGATAAGGATATTTTTTGTCTAATATTGTCCATTCTTCGAGTGATATAGCGTAATAAACCGTGGAGTATCATAATCAATAATAGCGTGGAGCCCAGTGTAATCATCAACACTCGTTCTGGGTCTGCTAAGTTAAGATCTGTTATCCATTGTGTCGATGGGGTGAACGTGATTTGCCAATGGCGACCATAAATTTGTATTTGTTGTTGGTGCATATGGCTATTGTCTATTGCTGGCGGCTCTATTGCTAATGATGCTGATGAATCACTTGTATCGGCTAAAGAAGACGTGAAAAATTGCACATTGTTGGTTGGGCTAATATCGGTTATATCAAGTTTTATACCATTATGTTGATCCGTTAATGTCGCTAGAATTTCATTGATCAGCAAAGGTGTATAGACCCAACCAAGCACTTCTGGTGGCGCTAAGCTCGGTGTATTAAGCGGTTCAAAAATCGGCAGTAATAATAAAAAACCATGGTTCACTTTATTGTCTGCTTGCACTAGGGTGATGGGAGCTGAGAGTGTTGCACTGCCTGCAATAGCTGAAGATAATGCTGCTCTGCGGCGGTTTTGCTCTGAACCAATATCTAACCCTAGCGATTCTATATTAGGGCGTTCTGGCTCAATATATTGCACAATAAATAAAGGATCTTGTGGCTCGTCTAGCTGTTTAAATGTGAACGCTTGTTGACGATCAAGCTTTGCTTGCTGTAAAAAAATATTTAAATCTTTTTTGGCCACGACTTTTATCACACCAAAACCCCGAGCGCCAGGGAACTCCCTGGCATAATCTCGACTTTGGAAGTAAGCTAAACTTTGTGAGTAATGAAAGTTATCCAGGCCAACAGTATTGATTGCCCCTCGTAATCCTTGTAAGCCATATTCAAATTTATTAACTCGTTCGACCACCTCTTGACTGACTTTATTTAGGTGTTGAGTTAAGCTGTTTTGTAGCAATACAGTATTACGTTGCTCGGTATTGTGTTTAAGCGTAAAAGCGATAAACAAGCCAATGATTAAGAGTAAAATAGAGGTTAGGTTTGCCCATTTGTATGTATTGAACTGTGCATCCATTTTAAACGTATTAGGCATAATGCTACCTGTTTTGAATGTGCATTGCTGAATGAATGCTGAAAAAGCTTAATGGATTTAACCCTAACCGTTTTCTACTTACTAATACAATGTAAAAATAGACTAAGTCGTTAAAAACCTAACAATATGTATAGGGTAAATGGATGTTAAGTCACCAAATGGAGAAAGGCGATCATGTTGTTGTCGGGTTTAGCTAACACCGTATATCGAATTTTGATTATCGATGACGATATTCAAAATATCTTTGTTTTAGAAGATATTTTATCACCTCTAGGCAATATTTATTTCTCGGAGTCTGGCAGCAATGCTTTGGCTTTAGTGGATAAAATTAAGCCTGATGTCATTTTGCTTGATATTGAAATGCCCGATATGGATGGTTGGCAAGTTTGTCGCGCCCTCAAATCTAATCCGCTTTACAGTGATATCCCGATTATCTTCATTACCGGTCATACTGAACCAGAATTCGAAAAGCTGGCACTAGAAAGTGGTGGTGTCGACTTTATCACCAAACCCTTTAATGCCTCTATTTGTTGCCTGCGAGTGCATACTCAACTTAAATTTAGGCAGCAAAGCCACCTGATTATTAAAGCAAAAGAAGAGCTACAGCAACTGGTTAACCAGGTGCCTATGTTGATTACCTATTGGGATGATGAAGGTAATAACTTATTTAGTAATGATTATTCTGGCGCATGGTTTGACAACTTAGCTGGCGAGGTCAATGGCAAACACATTTCCAGTCTATTTCCAAACGAGCTCAGTCGTGCAGTGCTGATGCATCAGCGAGAAGTCACTACCGAACCATTGAAGTACATCGTAACCGTGACGGATAAACCGGGCATGAGTTTTTATGAAGTCTTTCAGTCCAAAATGAAGTCAAGCGCTGGCGTTGATGGTTATTTGGTTACAGTGGTTGATGTGTCCGAAGTTAAACATGCAAAACAAGCCTTATATTCAGAAAAAGAACGTTTACGTGTCACGTTAAACTCTATCGGCGACGCTGTGATTGCCACAGATACTAAAGGGCTCATTACCTTTATGAACCCGATAGCTGAACGCATGACAGGCTGGCGCATTAAAGATGCGCTACACCAAAAGATTGAAAATGTGATGCAATTGCGTGACGCCAATACTCGGCATACGTTGCTCAATCCACTTTACATTGCGCTGCGTGAACAGCGTATTGTGGCGATGGCATTAAACAGTCAGCTAACGGCCAGAGGCGGTCAAGTCTTTGCTGTTGAAGATTCCGCAGCACCTATTCGTAATGAAAATGGAGAAGTTATTGGCGCCATTATGGTATTTCATGATGTGAGTGAAACGATGGCGATGGCGATGAAAATGAGCCATTTAGCAAACCATGATCAACTCACCGATTTACCCAACCGGATTTTATTACAAGACCGCTTAAGTGTAGCCTGCTCCACAGCTCAGTCTTTTGGCACCAAAGCAGCGGCATTACTCGTCGATATCGACCACTTTAAATACTTAAATGATTCACTTGGGCACCAACTGGGTGATGAAATGATTTGTTTAATGGCGCAACGTCTGCGCTCGTTAATTCCGCCTTCGTATACACTTGCAAGACTGGGAGGCGATGAATTTGTGATTTTGATGAGTGACACTCACTCTGTAGAGGCGTCATCGGTGTTGGCCTCTAAATTAGTCGAGGCCATGCACGAGCCCTTTACCCTGGCGGGGCAAAAACTCAGTGTGTCGATCAGTATCGGCATTAGTGTTTACCCAAATGATGCTGCCGATGCCGAAGAGTTAATGCGTCATGCTGATGTAGCGATGTACAGAGCCAAACAAGAAGGCCGAAATCGGTTTAGCTTTTTCTCACATGACTTAGAAAATAGTATTCGCGAGCGGCACCAGTTAGAAACTTGCTTACGAAATGCCATCGCGAATGATGAATTACTTGTGCATTATCAGCCCAAGTTTGATTTAGCCACTAAACAGATTATTGGTGCCGAAGCCTTAGTCAGGCTGGTGGGCGCAGATGGCGTCTATATTTCTCCGATAGAATTTATTCCGTTAGCCGAAGAGACGGGACTGATTATTAAGCTGGGTAAGCAAGTGTTATTTAAAGCCTGTGCAGAAGCAAAGCGCTGGCTTGATATGGGGCGCATAATCCCTGTTTCGGTTAACGTTGCCGTGGCACAATTTTCCGATCCTAATCTTGCCAATATGATTGAAAAAGCCTTAACAGATTATCAGTTACCTGCCGATTTACTCGAACTTGAAATCACAGAAACGGCGTTAATGATTGATGCCGCTGAAATGCAAACCAAATTAAGTCAGTTAAAGTCGTTAGGTATTAAGATTTCGATTGATGATTTTGGTACTGGGTATTCGAGTTTATCTTACTTGAAAAAGTTTAATGTTGATGTAATGAAAATTGACATGTCATTTGTGAAAGACATGCTCAATAATAAACATGATTATGAAATTGTAAAAACGATTATTTCATTAGGAAAATCAATGTCACTGGCGTTAATTGCTGAAGGTGTAGAAACTGAGGGGCAGCGTCAGGCACTACTTGAGCTTGAATGCACTATGGGGCAGGGTTATTTATTGAGCCGTCCCTTATCTGCAAAGGATTTTAATGCGTTTTTGGTAGCAAACGAAAGCTAAAGGAAGACTATGTTCAAACAATGGTTTGATAGGAGTAATACGGCGAGATACCAAACATTGTCTTACTTAGGTTATTTTGTTATTGGCTGCTGTTGTTTGATGTTTTATTTGGTGTTTTCTCATTTTGCCAAACAAACGATTATCGATAATAATAAAAAAACGTTAGTACAGTTGAGCCATACCGCTTCACAAGAAATGACCAATGTTTTTGAT
This sequence comes from Shewanella sp. MF05913, assembly GCF_059758095.1. Classification (NCBI taxonomy): domain Bacteria; kingdom Pseudomonadati; phylum Pseudomonadota; class Gammaproteobacteria; order Alteromonadales; family Shewanellaceae; genus Shewanella; species Shewanella sp. MF05913. The sequence continues at coordinate 3,341 of NZ_JCAYNT010000005.1, read as the reverse complement.
GTTTATGCTAATAAGGTGTCATTTTTACATTCTACTTCCTCTGTTATTGGTATCAGTCGAACCATGCAACATGGTGATATCGACCCAATAGATGGCACCACTACAGCGCAATGGACGCGCCGTTTGCAAGATATGTTTACCGCATTTATTGAAACTAACCCAGAAGTACGTCAATTACGCTTTATTAGCCGTTTAAACAATGGCCATGAAGTCGTTAGAGTTGAGCGGCGTAATGGCAAGATTTTAGTCGTGCCTGAAGGTTTGTTACAAGAGAAGGGCAATACTGATTATTATTCGGATATTGCAGCATTAAATGCTAATGAACATTATATTTCTGATATCAGTTTAAACCGCGAGTATGGGGTAATTGAAACGCCAATTTGGCCAACCTTTAGAGTCGCAAGGTCAATGTTTGACGATAACGGTGATTTTTTTGGTTTTGTTATCGCTAATATTGACGCCAGTTTATTGCTTGAACAGCTACAAAGAGATTTTAAACATTCGTTGTTTGACCTGGTTATTTTGAACTCAAATGGTTATTTTATTTCGTCACCGAATCAGGCACTGCGTTTTGGTTTTGACTTACAGATCCCTCATGCCACATGGCAGGCACAAACCGGCAATACTCCATTACCGACGCTAGGCAACATTCAATCCGTTAAAATGGGCAAACAACATTATTGGTCTATTGGTGAAACCATTTCTTTATCGAGTGGTGAGCATCGACAGTTAACGGTTATAGGCTTATTTCCAGAAACTGCCGTTGATACATTATGGCAGCCGCAACGCAATATCATGCTGCTGTTGATGCTGGTTATTTATGGCATTATCGTGGCAATTATTCTGGTATATCAAAAATACGTGAATAAAATTATTGTGCTGTATGACAATCAGTCATTGTATCAAGCGATTATTGCTGGCTCGTCAGATGCCATTATTAGTATTGATCGCCAAGGGCTGATACTCAGCTGGAATGAGTCGGCAACATTTTTGTTTGGTATTGCACAAAGCCAGGCAATCAAGAGCAATTTATTAGATATTATTGATGAAACTGCAAATGAGACCGGTGATGAAAAGAAGCTAAGCCCACGTTTAATTGCTGAGGTTTTTGATGCCAAAGAACATACGATGGTTACGGTAGAATCGGCATTTAACGGGTTACAAAGTAAAGTGCTGACAGTGAGTTTATCACCTGTGATTGCCATTAACTCAAAGCAAATAAGCAGTATCTCTGCGATCATTCGTGATGTAACTGATTCGCGGCGCAGTGAGAAAAAAATTCTGCAGATGAACGAATCCTTAGAGCAACAAGTCATTTCACGGACTCAAGAACTTGAAGCCGCAACGGCGGAAGCTATCTCTGCTAATCAACTTAAGAGTGAGTTTGTGGCCAATATTAGCCACGAAATACGCACGCCATTGAATGGTATTGGCGGCTTGGTTGAATTACTCAAACGTGATTATTTATCTGAGAAACAGCTCAGTTATTTAATGATGGCTAAAAATAGTATTGCCACACTAACAGTGTTGATAAATGACTTACTGGATTTATCTAAAATTGAGTCGGGTAATTTACAGGTTGAACTGGACTCTTTCGATTTACTCGAAAACGTCTGCGGCGTCATTAACATGATGTCAATTAGAGCAGAAGAGAAAGGCTTGATTTTATTGCTCGACAGCGTTGATCTAAGGCACAGGAAGTTAATTTGTGACCCTTATCGAATCAAGCAGGTTTTGGTTAACCTTATTGGCAATGCGATTAAGTTTTCTGTGCAAGGGCATGTGATTGTAAAGGTCAGTACGCGTGCTTTTGATGACCAACCCGACAATATTAATGTTGAATTTTCAATTACTGATAATGGTATTGGTATCACGAAAGAGCAGCAGAAAAAATTATTTAAACCTTTTATTCAAGCTAACGGCTCAATTACGCGTGATTTTGGCGGTACTGGATTAGGCTTATCTATTTCTAAGCAATTAGTCACCTTGCTGGGTGGCGATATTGGTGTGAGTAGCGTGTTGGACCAAGGAAGTACCTTCACGTTTAACGTGTGTGCTAAACAAAATCGCGACATACACAACAACCCCATAGTGTTACCAATGGCTAATCAAGCTGTGCTGATTTTTATTGCTGATAAACTAACGGCCAGCATGTTGCAAAAACATTGTGAGTCGTGGTCTGCCAATGCGACCCTCATTCAATCGTATCAGCACCTTGTCGATGAATATGCACTACAACACGCAGATGTAGTGATTGTAGATAACAGTTTAGTGACGGGAAAAACGAAGCAATGGCTCGAACATTACCAAGCCTCAAAAGGTGCTTTGTTGGTAATGATTGGTCGCGATGAAGTAGACGTTACAATGCTTGAAAATGCTCATTGTAAGCACCTCGTTAAACCTGTACTGCCGATTCAGCTGATGGATGTTTACCGTAAACTGTTAAGTGAAAACAGTGAAAATACTTCTTTATTGGCACAACCTGATGACAATCATACTCCAGTAGTCAAAGATAAAAAGTACAGCGTTTTAGTGGTTGATGATAACCAAATTAATCGGATTGTAGCCGAAGGGTTGTTAGAAGAATTACCGGTTATTGTCCATACTGCCAATAATGGCGCCGAAGCAATAACCTTTTTGCAGAACATCAAACATAAAAATGAGTTGCAGTTAGTCTTAATGGATGGACAAATGCCGATATTGGATGGCTATAAAGCTACAGAGCTTATCCGCAACGGGGATGCTGGCGACGTTATGGCTGAAGTGACTATTATTGCGATGACAGCTGATGCAATGGCTGGCGATCGCGAAAGGTGCTTAACCATAGGGATGAATGACTTTATTTCTAAGCCGATAGACAAAGGGGCCTTTTTACATAAAGTGATGTATTGGCTAGAACAAACAGAAACGCATTAGCGAGTATTGAAATTGACTATCTTTAGGGGGAAAAACACCTCTTTATAGAGTGATAAAAATAAAAGCCCCAGAGCATCCTTTGCTTTGGGGCTTTTGTTTGCATTGCTTGCGCTTTTTTGTCGTTATTGCTCAAGTCTCTTTATCCTTCTTAGAGGATATTATTGATGACCTAAAGCTCAATTCTGCCAATGGCATGAATAAAAATGACGTTATTGGATATAGAGTCTGGGGACCCAATAACGCCTGAACTGTCGCGTTAATGACTATGTTCGTTACAGCAACACACGGCATTAACGGTAAAAATAAAGCGGCAAGGATGCAAGATGTTGTGCGCTTATTATTAGTTTGTTTGCTGTGTTATCGACATGCTGGGGGCGAGTGATAATACGGTCAAACATCCTTGCCATAACATGGGTAGAGCGGCG
>NZ_JCAYNT010000049.1:0-2978 GCF_059758095.1 Shewanella sp. MF05913 | reverse complement strand
ATTCAAGGGTGTGAAACTCATTTGGGTTGTATGGTTAAGTGACCAAGCGTATACGGTGGATGCCTTGGCAGTCAGAGGCGATGAAGGACGTAATAACTTGCGAAAAGCGTTGGCGAGCTAGTAATAAGCATTTGAGCTAACGATATCCGAATGGGGAAACCCGGCCACATAAGTGGTCATCATAACGTGAATACATAGCGTTATGAGGCGAACCTGGGGAACTGAAACATCTAAGTACCCAGAGGAAAAGAAATCAACCGAGATTCCCCTAGTAGCGGCGAGCGAACGGGGATTAGCCCTTAAGTCTATGGGGTGTTAGTGGAATGTGTTGGAAAGCACAGCGGCACAGGGTGATAGCCCCGTACATGAAAACTAACCATAGATGAAAACGAGTAAGGCGGGACACGTGACATCCTGTTTGAATATGGGGGGACCATCCTCCAAGGCTAAATACTCCTGACTGACCGATAGTGAACCAGTACCGTGAGGGAAAGGCGAAAAGAACCCCTGTGAGGGGAGTGAAATAGAACCTGAAACCGTATACGTACAAGCAGTGGGAGCGGTTCTTGAGACCGTGACTGCGTACCTTTTGTATAATGGGTCAGCGACTTACGTTTTGTAGCGAGGTTAAGCGAATAGCGGAGCCGTAGGGAAACCGAGTGTTAACTGCGCGTTTAGTTGCAAGGCGTAGACCCGAAACCGAGTGATCTAGCCATGGGCAGGTTGAAGGTTGAGTAACATCAACTGGAGGACCGAACCGACTTATGTTGAAAAATGAGCGGATGACTTGTGGCTGGGGGTGAAAGGCCAATCAAACTCGGAGATATCTGGTTCTCCTCGAAAGCTATTTAGGTAGCGCCTCGAGCGAATACCATTGGGGGTAGAGCACTGTTAAGGCTAGGGGGTCATCCCGACTTACCAACCCTTTGCAAACTCCGAATACCAATGAGTACTACTCGGGAGACAGACAGCGGGTGCTAACGTCCGTTGTCAAAAGGGAAACAACCCAGACCGTCAGCTAAGGTCCCAAAGTGTATGTTAAGTGGGAAACGATGTGGGAAGGCTTAGACAGCTAGGATGTTGGCTTAGAAGCAGCCATCATTTAAAGAAAGCGTAATAGCTCACTAGTCGAGTCGGCCTGCGCGGAAGATTTAACGGGGCTAAACATACCACCGAAGCTACGGGTGCATTTCATTAGAAGTGCGCGGTAGAGGAGCGTTCTGTAAGCGGTTGAAGGTGAAGGGGTAACCCACACTGGACGTATCAGAAGTGCGAATGCTGACATGAGTAACGATAAAGGGAGTGAAAAACTCCCTCGCCGAAAGACCAAGGGTTCCTGTCCAACGTTAATCGGGGCAGGGTGAGTCGACCCCTAAGGTGAGGCCGAAAGGCGTAATCGATGGAAAACAGATTAATATTTCTGTACCTCTGCTAACTGCGATGGAGAGACGGAGAAGGCTAGGCTAGCGCGGCGTTGGTAGTCCGCGTTTAAGGTAGTAGGCAGTGTTCTTAGGCAAATCCGGGAACACCTCTTTAGTGAGAATGCTGAGAGCTGATGACGAGTCACTAAGGTGATGAAGTAGTTGATGCCATGCTTCCAGGAAAATCTTCTAAGCTTCAGGTTAGTAGGGATCGTACCCCAAACCGACACAGGTGGTCGGGTAGAGAATACCAAGGCGCTTGAGAGAACTCGGCTGAAGGAACTAGGCAAAATGGTACCGTAACTTCGGGAGAAGGTACGCTCCTGACGGTGATGAGACTTGCTCTCTAAGCTGATGGGAGTCGCAGATACCAGGTGGCTGCAACTGTTTATCAAAAACACAGCACTGTGCAAAATCGCAAGATGACGTATACGGTGTGACGCCTGCCCGGTGCCGGAAGGTTAATTGATTGGGTTATCGCAAGAGAAGCTCATGATCGAAGCCCCGGTAAACGGCGGCCGTAACTATAACGGTCCTAAGGTAGCGAAATTCCTTGTCGGGTAAGTTCCGACCTGCACGAATGGCGTAATGATGGCCACGCTGTCTCCAGCCGAGACTCAGTGAAGTTGAAATTGCGGTGAAGATGCCGTATACCCGCGGCTAGACGGAAAGACCCCGTGAACCTTTACTATAGCTTGGCACTGAACATTGAACCTACATGTGTAGGATAGGTGGGAGACTTTGAAGCAGAGACGCTAGTTTTTGTGGAGTCAATCTTGAAATACCACCCTTGTAGTTTTGATGTTCTAACTCTGGCCCCTTATCGGGGTTGAGGACAGTGCCTGGTGGGTAGTTTGACTGGGGCGGTCTCCTCCCAAAGAGTAACGGAGGAGCACGAAGGTTGGCTAAGTACGGTCGGACATCGTACGGTTAGTGCAATGGCATAAGCCAGCTTAACTGCGAGACATACACGTCGAGCAGGTACGAAAGTAGGTCATAGTGATCCGGTGGTTCTGAATGGAAGGGCCATCGCTCAACGGATAAAAGGTACTCCGGGGATAACAGGCTGATACCGCCCAAGAGTTCATATCGACGGCGGTGTTTGGCACCTCGATGTCGGCTCATCACATCCTGGGGCTGAAGTCGGTCCCAAGGGTATGGCTGTTCGCCATTTAAAGTGGTACGCGAGCTGGGTTCAGAACGTCGTGAGACAGTTCGGTCCCTATCTGCCGTGGGCGTTGGATGATTGAAGGGAGCTGCTCCTAGTACGAGAGGACCGGAGTGGACGAACCGCTGGTGTTCGGGTTGTCATGCCAATGGCATTGCCCGGTAGCTACGTTCGGAATCGATAACCGCTGAAAGCATCTAAGCGGGAAGCGAGCCCTAAGATGAGTCATCCCTAGAGCTTTAAGCTCTCTAAAGGGCCGTAGGAGACTACTACGTTGATAGGCAAGGTGTGTAAGCGTTGTGAGGCGTTGAGCTAACTTGTACTAATGACCCGTGAGGCTTAACCATACAACCCAGATGGGTTTTACTGATACGACTTAGTATTAGAAT
>NZ_JCAYNT010000048.1:0-3077 GCF_059758095.1 Shewanella sp. MF05913 | reverse complement strand
ATAATTAGATAATATTGGACTAGAAATAAATAGTTTTTTGCAAACTCCTAATCCATATTGCACATCAATGTCATTAAAATGGGCGGCATGTTTTATCGTTGTAAGCTTCAACCTCTTCCATAGGAAACAAAATGCTAAAACTAAATGATTATGATTTCGAATTTGAAGAACTTTTTGAAGATGCACCTATTACAATAGATATTAGACTTAAACATATAAATGATTCAGCAGTAGATTCTGAAATAAAAGTAAAAGCAGCATGGATCCTTTCTTATAAATATCAAGATTTAGCCTATGCGCATTACGTTTTAGAAAACTACACCGAGGCAAAGATTTACTTAAAAAAAGCTGCGCCATTTGCTTACTTAACAGGCTTTGACTCGGAACTAAAAGGTCACAACAATGAGTGGACAATCCAAGAGGAATTAAATGTTGCCTTGTTGTTTGGTGATGAATCAATAATAAGCCAATTACGTGAGCATGCAGATGACTTTACAACCCGCAGCGTGACGAAGAAAGCTATTTTTTTATATGATCATTTACTCATCAAAATTGGTACAGGCAAAGCACTGTCGACAAACGAAATCGAAAATGCGCTCACTGAGGCGAAATCAACCAAAGATAAAGATGTTCAGCAGTATATTGTCCCACTAATTGAAGCCATTAAAGGCCTTAGTATAGGAGATAGTGAATTATGGCAATCGAGCATAGACAAAGTTATTGCGTGGCACGCTGATGAGTGTAAATACGGTGACTATAAAGAAGATGGTAGAGCAGTGATGTCATTAAATGCACTTAGCATGGCTAAATTGGGTAAAGATATGCATGGCTGGCAGTGTAAAACTGATTCACTTTATTTACCTTTATATTTAATTAACGATTAAATTTTTGAACACTAAACACCTAATAATAGAGAGACATTTATGAGTAATCTAATCCATTTATTTATTGTTGATGAAGATGTTTATCCCACAACACTGGATGCTAGTGATGAGCAAAAGTATCAAGAATTACTCGATACGACTCAAGAGGAAGCTATGAGGTGGCAGTCTATAGAGCTCAATATGCGCGGCTTTATTCCAGCGCTTGAATTGCTCGATGCTATTGTTGGTGGCCAAGGTTTATTGCCTGTATGCACATTTAATTATTATCCTCATCAGTTAATAGGCCCTGAAGCTGATATAAGTGGAGCATTTGGCTTTTTTTCAAGTCAAATGGTCCAAGATCTATTTCCTTTAATGCAGGAAAATTACGAAGCAGATATAGACAGTCGTGAAAATCTAAAATTAATTGATGAGATTGAGGCTAAGGCTGGTGAGCTTGACCCGCAAGCTTATGAAATAGTGCGCGATCGCTACTTTGTTACGTTTAGGGATGCCGCAGAGCAAAATAAATCAATCGTAGTATTGATCGAAGAGTAAAACATACAATTTCATTTCTCAAAGCTGCATTCATTTATTGTATAGATGAACACGGAGTAATAATGCCTACAAAAGAAGAGATAAATAAATTTATTACAGCACAAAAGGTATGTAGTCATTTAGCGAAAAGCATTAAAAGTAATAGCAAGATAAAGCATTCGTTAACTTGCTCAGGGTATAACCCTTTAGCTCGGCAATATTCACTTAACTCAACTGCCGATAAAGAGGCAGTTTCCAATACCACTGAAAACTTTTCCTCACTTGACAACTTATCTGAGGAATTGACTTTTGACACGTTTAACCCTGAGGTATTAAATTGCTTTTGCCAACTATACAGGGTTGAAAGCTTAATGCATTCTTGCTCTGCAAACTGACGAACCGACAAATCACTTTGACTAAGCTTGTTTAATATCGCTTCTTTAAATTGAACTGAATGCCTTTGATAATTCACTTGTTTTAACTTACCGCGCCCTGTTTATTTGTAAATTAATTGAGGCGACAACTATCCTGACACAGGGGGTAAGCCGATAATTAGATAATATTGGACTAGAAATAAATTGTTTTTTCCAAATTCCTAATCCATATTGCAGATCACATTTATGATGGTTCATCTAAACGAGCAGAAGCATTTGATGTTACATATTTTATAGACGGTAAAAAGAAATCGGTTACCTTATTAAATCAAGCAGGGGGTTAGAGTTAATGAAAACTATTGAAGACATATATATGGGTATAGCAGAGCATTTAACTAGTCAATTAAGTGAAGGTTGGAAAGAATGTAAAATAGAATCTGAATTTTTTATAGATGCAGCTGAATTTGATGTTACATATATTAATAGTGAAGATAAAACATTTGATCTAAATGGAGGTTATAATTTATTCAAGCTTTTCAAAGAAATGCATGTCATCACAACAGAAAACTCTGAAAACAAGTGGAATCGTGCCGTTTTTACACTCGAACCAACAGGAATTTTTAACATTGATTTTGAATGGGATCAAGAGCTTGATGATGAAATCGAAAGATTAAACAATGAATGATTACCCTGAGTTTTTGCATGGACTGATCATACTCGATCGCTTTTCATACATCCTTTTTAACAACAAGGAGATAAAAAATAGCTTGATTGATCTCGCCAGTGTGATCAAATAGCGCTCTTTTTCTTTGTCTTTATACTTAATATGCTTAAACATCTCGATAAGATTACTGATTGCCGTTCCTATATAAATCAATAACATGATGTCATTGATATCTGCTTCCTCGTCCTAAGCGCAGTGATATCAGGTGCGCAAAGTTGGGCCGATTGCCACACGAGTTCGGGACATTAAAACTCATGTGGCTGCGTAAATATCGCCCCTTCGCTAATGGTATTCCCAGCCAGCAGAGCATTGGTCGCATCTTCAGAGGAGTGTCAAAGCAATCCTTGCTAGATGCCTTGTTGAGTTGGGTTAACGAGCATCGGCTTAGCACAGGGCTTTCTTCTATTGCTATTGATGGGAAAGTGCTTAAAGGTGCTAAAGCATCAGCCTCCAGCGCTGCATTACATATGGTCACTGCATATGATACCGGCTCTGGTTTAGTCTTCAGCGCTAAATCAGGTGCAAGCAAAAAGAGTGAACTCAAACTCGTTCAAGAATTACTGACGTGTCTTGATTTGA
>NZ_JCAYNT010000047.1:0-3142 GCF_059758095.1 Shewanella sp. MF05913 | reverse complement strand
TTTCAAGGAGCTTTCTAATGACGGCTTGCTTATGCTCTTCTGGATAATGCTTCATTCATAACAAACTTACCGCTCCCTGTTTTATTTTTATGAAAAACTGAGGCGACAACTATCCTGACACAGGGGGATAAAGCAATCTGCAACCATGTCTTTTAACCCTTCCATCAATTTTGTTTTTTTGTGCATGACGGACGTTAAGCGTTCAATGTGCCTCATTGATTTCCCTGGACGGCACAGAGAGAATTTATCAGCAATATCCTTGAGTCCTGACTGTCGAGCTTTAATCGGGGATAGGTGCGACAAGTTGTGCTGGATAATTGCGCAGTAATCCTTGATGGTTTTGATCTGCCGGGACACTTCTGTTATCTGAGCGATGTCTTCCGAGAGCCAGCAATCAATATTTTCCGCATTATTCAGCTTCATTTTGCTCTGTTCTGTAAATAAAGTGGAATCGGCGTCCCCTTTGACAAACCTGTAATGCAACGTGTTGTTATGTCTGTAAAGCACGACACAGGAGATCTGATCTTGTCGTTGATATTCAAAAATGACAAAACTACGTGCTTTAGAAAGATAGAAATCCAGAAAGGTTTTAGGCTTTTCTCTGACCATATACTGAGGGTCAATCCCATAAAAAACAGGAACCAGAACAAGAGATGAGGTTTTTCCTGCTCCGTTTGTCCCTGAGATGTTGCTATGACCCGTCAAGGATATTTCCGTCAATGAAGGAAACGCGCTCTGGTTGGTGATGATCCGCAGTAGTGCACTTTTCATAAAAATCGCCTGCAAAATATACATTAAATCAATATATATCAGATCAGTGCATATTGGTAGTGTCAAGGTTAAATAATAGGCAATTTTGTACTAGGTAGCGTTTTAATTTGATTATGGACTTTATGCTATACCGATAAATACACAGGAAATTTTTTTCACAAAAGTGTATGAATGTTGATAGAAGCAACAAGCTACCATCGAAGGGCGTTTCCAAAGATATTGGTATAACAGAGCATCGAACAGACTCAGTTGGAAAGGATCTCGCGTAGAAGCTCTATCATCTTCACGGATAACTCGCGTTTCCAACGATAAATTAGTTTGGGATTATGTAGGGTAACGTTGTTGTATCGTTATGTGATTTTACTCACTTAGCGCGGTGTACAGAACTACTGGATCAGATCAGTTTCAACTGACGTTCTGCCGTTGCACATTTTGCCCTGATGAGTTCGTTCATTGTTGTAAGACAGCCACTCATCCTGATCATTTTGCCGCGTCTCCAGCGTTTGATTAACTTGTTGCGAAAAGCCACCTGATAAAACTCGTTCAGGATCGCCTTATCAAACTGCTCGCAGATCCCATTCGTTTGCGGTGACATCGTTTTAGTTTTCGTGTGATCGATGCCACTACTAGAGTTGGTAATCATGACGCTCGAACTTGCAGAGTAGCACAGCCTATATCGATGTTAACTCTACACCTGACTCTGTCAATTTATGTGTATCAACATAGTGGCTGAAACGTGCTAATAAGAAGGTGAGTTTTGGATGAATGTACCTTTGACAAAATGGTCTGTTGGGTGCTGTATAAAAGTAGTCGATAAGCTCAGTTTTATTCGCTTTAAAATCCTTAAAAAAATAAACCTGAGTAATGACTGGCTGCTCAAAATCAGCTCTACAGGCATCTAATATGTTTACAGCCTGGTTATACTGAACCTCATCATAAGCGTATATCGCTGAACGATATTTACCACGCATTGAGTGGTTTGATGTGCTCGCGTGAGTATGTAAATGGATTTCGATCAAGGTTGATAAAGAAATAACAGTCGGATCAAAAACCACTTCAATGGCTTCGCTGAACTGAGCGTTGTCACCAATTGAGGCGATCCAACCTTGATTGACAGTAGCAATGCCAATAAGTGATGAAAATACGCCTTCGGTGCACCAGTGACAACCACCGCCTAAGCCGATTGTATTAAGGGTGGTTGTCGTATGCAAATTGCAAGTCTGTGTGGGCTGCTGCAAACTCATTGAGATGAGGGCAACTTCCAGTCTGGTCTGGGGAAGTGGCAGGTATAGCCATTTGGTCGGAGTTCCAAATAGTCCTGATGCATAGCCTCCGCTTCCCAAAAATCACTTGCAGGTTCGACTTCAGTCACTACTTTTCCAGGCCATAATCCCGAAGCATCCACGTCAGCAATGGTTTTTACTGCCTCAGCATGCTGTGCCTCAGAGGTATAATAAATGGCTGAGCGATAAGATGTGCCCTTGTCATTACCTTGTCTATTTACTGTACTAGGGTCATGAATCTGAAAGAAAAACTCTAAAATTTGTCGATAGCTGGTGATTTCATTATCGAACATTATTTCAATGCCTTCAGCATGGTTACCATGATTGCGGTAGGTAGCATTAGCCACTTCACCACCGGTATAACCTACTCGGGTTGAAGTGATACCGGGACGTTTGCGGATAAGATCCTGCATGCCCCAAAAGCAGCCACCGGCTAATACTGCGCGTTCAATTGCCATAATTAAATGTCCTCTACTTGGTCTAAATACTCTGCGTAACCTTTACTTGCCATTTCTTCCCTAGGAATAAAACGTAATGACGCTGAGTTAATACAATAACGTAGGCCACCCTGGTCTTTGGGACCGTCTGAAAATACATGGCCTAAGTGACTGTCGCCATGAGTTGAGCGCACTTCTGTGCGGGTCATGCCGTGCGACCTATCAGTGATTTCAATTACGTTGACAGAGTCTATCGCTTTGGTAAAGCTCGGCCAACCACACCCTGATTCATACTTGGCAGAAGACGCAAATAAAGGCTCACCTGACACGATATCCACGTAAATGCCGGGCTTGGTGTTCTTTAGCAATTCACCAGTCCCTGGACGCTCTGTACCATTTTCTTGCGTCACCCGATACTGCTCCTTAGTCAGAGCAGAAATCGCATTCATAGATTTTTGATAGGTATTCATAAATGTCCTCTTATAGAGTAGAGCCATGTGCCTTTCAGATTATAAGAGACCTTCCGGAGTTTTTCAAGTTAGTTGTCGCATCAAATTAAATTTTATGCCGCCCGCATTGCTTCTTTTTTCTCTGGATTTAAATTTACTTCATTGATCATTGTCCAATCTCTAGATTTTCCTGACCAACGAA
>NZ_JCAYNT010000046.1:0-3604 GCF_059758095.1 Shewanella sp. MF05913 | reverse complement strand
AAAAAGCTTTGCGTACTACACGCGAGCAACAGTGATAATAAGGGGTATCTTCTAGACTAACGATTGTCTGTCTTGGTCTGGCCATCTTTAAATACCATTTAGCAGGGGGTAAATAAAGCGTAGTTTATTGTCTATTATTTCACCAACTATTTTGGGTGGCCATGTTAATTATTATGCTTTAGCCAACCATTCAATCAGTTCATTATCAACATCGGTTAGATGTTGTAACTGTATTCTATGAGTACACATAGTGCCAAATGGCCCGGAGTTTTCTAGGCGCCCTTGAACTGCCACCCCTTTCAGTTTCAAACCTAAATCTATTCTTTTTTTAGTGGCAGGTTTAATTAAAGCAAATTGGTTTTTTCTAATGATACTGACACTTGCTTTTTTAGGGGTAATGACAATATCGTCACCCAATTTTTGTAGGGTTGAAATCAATAAGTCATAAATGGGTTTAAGTGACTCTTTGCCACTATATTGATTTGATACTAACTTTTCAGGGGAGTCATTGTTGTCTTTTGCCAAGGTAACAATGGTATTAGCAAATCCATGTGTTACACCATGCTCTGTTTTCAAAAACTTTACAGCCTCAGAGTGTTTAACAAAATTTTCTTGTTTTAATATTTCAAACCACTCTGTTAATTTTTTACCTGTTTTTTCAGGCATATTATCAATCATCGTTTGCAGTGCTTGATCCATACTCTTCTCCTTTTGCTTCAAAACATAACACCTACCATGCAGAAAACACATTGTTATGCTGCCGTTGCATACTATCAGAGCTTAGCACTCCTAAAGCTTTCCCGTAATGAGCCACCCATTTTTCCTTTTAATGGGCCATCCATTGTTAATGAACTTTTTCATATTGAGCTATCCATTTTTATAATGATTTTACGGCAGTAAGGCAAAAGCAGGCGATTCTTCGACAGACCGAACAGGTGAATGGAGAGTTCCACAGCTGAGCACAACTCAGTTATTCCAAGGTAGGAGCTTGATTTTTGACTCATCTGTAGCATTCTATAGTTATGCCCCCACTGTCTGATGAAAATAATGACATTGTTTAAACGACTCAGCACCCTAGCACTTTCGGCATCACTCATATCACCTTTATGTCTCGCCGTGGAAAAAACCTCGCAAGAGCAGCCTAACTATAATACTGATAATTGGGGTATAGCTATCGGTATTCGTCGGGGCGATATTCCCTATGCAGTAGAAGAAGATGAAGTTTACGATGTGCTGCCACTATTGAAGTTTGAAAATGAATACATTTTTATCAATGGCATGGAAGGCGGCGTACATTTATGGCAACAAGGCGATCACCAGATTAATGCCTATACCCGCTTTCGCTTCGTCGATATACCAAAAGAGTTACAGAACCAATCTCAAGCTCAAGCCTTCGATTTTGGTTTGCAATATAAATTCAATCTCGGGCCATGGGAGGCTGATGTCGCATTATTATCAGACTCTTATAAGCGTGGCTATGTGTATTCGCGCACAAAATATCACTGGCAGCAAGGAGATTGGAAACTCACACCTTACGCAGAATTTCAATGGAAAAGCGATGATTTTAACCAGTATTATTATGGGTTAGAACAATATGACGTGGGCGGCGGTATTCAGGTTAACGCCGGACTAGAAGCGCGTTACCATTTGATCAGTAATCTGTATCTACTTGGTCAATTTGGCGTTGGGCGTTTAGAAGACAATGTATCGAATCTACCAACCATAGATAACGCTTATCAGTATGAATCATTTTTAGGTGTCGCTTTCTTCCCTGAACCTAGTAAAAAACACTATCACTCGGCGCCCCTTAGTGATGACAACGATGAGTTTTTAAGGCTTTCACACGGCTGGGCAACGCCGTCTAATCTCAACGAGATATTAAGCTGGAACACACGTTCTGACCGATACAATAATCAAATGAGTTCGTTGTTTTATGGTACTCGATTAACCAAAACTCTGTTTACCTTACCTATTGAGCTTTACTTTACTCCTGGCGTGGTATGGCATCACAGCTCTGCGGTGCAAAATGATTTAGCCGAGGGCGTCGTCGCGATTAAAGCATTTTATACATTCGAGCTAGGGCCGAGGTTTAGACTCGGTGTAGCAGAAGGACTCTCGTATGTCAGCAGCCTGACTTATATTGAAGGCTCTGAGATTGAAGAAAAAGGTTATACGCCATCAAAGTTACTGAACTATCTTGATTTTTCTCTCGACGTTAACATGGGCGATCTATTGGATAACTCGAATTTGCACAACATGTGGTTAGGTTATGCCATTCATCATCGCTCCGGGATTTTTGAAACAAGCTCTGCATTTGGTCGCATTAAAGGCGGTAGCAATTACCAAACGGTTTATGTTCAATGGCACTTCTAAACAGCATACACCCTCATTTTAAGTCATGGGATCTAAGTACATAAGGCAACATTGTGAGTGAGCACTGCTTAAAGGCTAAGCCAGCTTTTTATTTAAGCAAGCAAACGTAACAAGCCGTCTGTCTCTTAAATAAGCCATATATGGACGCTCCCAGTGAATAGAGATAATACTCGCGCACCGAATGCTTTTGGAACATGTAATTATTTGAATTTGGTAAAGTTAAAGATTTTTCAACTCCACACTCTTGGTACAGGTATCAAAGTTGTCTGGTGTGCAAATTGTAATTGGCGTGTAAATTATTTTCTCATATTTTTGTTCTGTGACAATCTTATGCAATGTCAAAATGGCTTGTCTGCCCATTTCATATGGGTTTTGACCAATATTGATATGAGCAAGATTATCTCCCAACATCGTTAATTGTTCAGAGGATGTATCAGTGATAACAATAATGACCTTGTTGTCATTAATTTTTGCCTGATACGGAGCAATCATTTGACGGTAAAGCACTTGGTCATTTTGCGGCCAACCACCTACTGCAATAAAGGAGTCTGCTTTTACAGGCTTACCTTTCAAAAC
Source organism: Shewanella sp. MF05913 (assembly GCF_059758095.1). Classification (NCBI taxonomy): domain Bacteria; kingdom Pseudomonadati; phylum Pseudomonadota; class Gammaproteobacteria; order Alteromonadales; family Shewanellaceae; genus Shewanella; species Shewanella sp. MF05913. Next base: position 655 of record NZ_JCAYNT010000046.1, on the reverse strand, counting down.
CGATTCCATCTGCTTAACAGATCGTTCAAGTTGATCAAAATTAAAAAAAGGTTCTCTAACTTCGGTCCAACCCGAGTCGTTATTAAGCAATTCTCCGGGCGGTGCATCGTATTTTTTTCCGGATAATGCGGAACGGACTCCCAACAGTCTTAAATTCAAATTGGGAGAATCTGGTCGTCCAGATTGCATTATTAGTGTCCCCCCATTGGGCCGAAGTTTTTTTAACTCTTCACCTAATGATTTACCCAATTCAAAATTGTTAGTGCCTATATAGGCCAGGCGTAAATTATTAGGGTCTTCGTTGATTGAAGCATCAAAATCAGAGTCATAGGTAATAATTGGTACGCCTAATTCTTTCGCTCTCTTCAGACTATTTTTAACGAGATATTTAGATTGCGTAATGGCTACAGCAATACCATCTACGCCTTCATCAATCAGTTGATTTATTACCTAATCTTGCATCCTAACGTTACTTATATAGGGTCCCCGATAAATGCATTCCACGCCTTTTATTTGAGCGGCGGCATCTATACAGCCAGTTTTACTTTGCTCAAAAAAAACACTGTTAAATTTAGGTACCACAGCAAGCTTCAACTCTTTTCCATAGACAGAAGATATGGGGATGACACTAAAGACAATTAACAATACGAGTAAT
>NZ_JCAYNT010000045.1:0-3815 GCF_059758095.1 Shewanella sp. MF05913 | reverse complement strand
AGGTGATAATTGTCATTGGCTTTATTTATTGTTCAGGTTGATTTGTTTGGCGACAATTATCAGATCATAAATAAGGCCTTTTTTCTATCTAAAATATAGGTTTATTGCTAAAGATCCTGTCTATGATGAAGGTATAGACGATGAAAGTGATGACGCTTTAAATCCTTTCCCTTTCATTAAGGATAGCTCTAAAAGTGTCTGTTTTAAATGTTTTAAAGTTCATTTTGAAAAGGAGTATTATGAAGGTTTAACTACCTTAGAATATAGAGTTGAAATTAAAATGTAATTTAAAAATTAAGACTAGCAAGTAGTTAAGTTAATATTTTTTTTAAAGTTATAAGTGAATATTTTGAGAGTAACTTCAAACGTTGCATAGGATCAGGGCAATCGCATGAGTGTGCGTTTTTTACTCATTGTGAGTAATTTAAATACTGAATCACTTTCAATCATTCATGAAATGATGGCGTACTGAACAAATTCAGTTTTAACAATGTACCAAACCTGTGCAAAAAACGTTCACGATCTTGCCCTGTGCATAGGATGATGCGAAAAAGTTAACTGTTATCAGAATAATAAATGCTAGATATGTAGATTTAACCTTTTTTAAAATCAACTATGACAAGGATAATACGATGTCATCAATAAAAATAACTCAAGCTGTCGGGCTGGGTGGTGCTAACAATCTAAACGATGTAAAAGCTGTACAAACGGCTTTAAATAAATTACTCAAACTTATCCCGCCTACAAAATCATTAATTGTTGATGGCCGTTTAGGCACTAGGCCTGAAAGCGCTAAAACTGTTGCTGCGATAAAGCTATTTCAAAATTAAAATGGGAGGCATGGTTTATCTACTTTTACACTTGTAGCACTGATTAAAGCAGGGCAGGTTTATTATTATCACCTAGACCAACTCGGCCCCCCGATTTGCTTAACGGATGAAAATGCTAAAATAGTCTGGCGCAGTCAGCAAGACGTGTTCGGCCAGGCAATTGAAAGCACATCTGTTAAAGATAGAGACATTGAAAATGCTGATCTGCAAGACAAGATAACTAACCCAATCCGTTTTCAAGGCCAATACTTTGATGACGAATCTGGTTTACACTACAACCGCTTTAGGTACTACAGCCCCGGGCAAGCTCGATTTATACATCAAGACCCTATTGGCTTGGTGGGTGGCATAAACCATTATCAATATGCACCGAATCCCGTTAATTGGGTGGATCCGTTTGGATTGTTGTGTAAAGAAGGTGAAAAGAAGCTTGATAGAATGCTTAGTGATCTGGTTTCTTCAGGCGGTATAGTTGAAGCTATAAAAAATAAAATTCTAGATATAGCGATTGCAAGTGCCGTTATTGACCAACCACATAAATCAGCTCTGAAATATACACCAGAAGGTGCTAAGTATAGAAAAGAACATGAATATGATATAGCTGGTCTTGATGAAGTTAACGGATTAATTACACTTAATAAAATGTCTAGATCTGGCGAGACAAGTGTCGAAGTCGTCAGTATCGCGCAATTTGCTGAGCAGCATGTTGTAAACAGTGAACGTGTAAAACTCCACCCCGATTCAAAACCAACTAAATATCATAAACGTACAGTGGGTGAAGTTGAGGTAGCTAGGAAAGCATTTCCACCTAAGAGAGCTGAGTACATATCTAGCTATGCAAATGCAGCTTTAAATGACGATAATCACATAGCACATGAGTACTTTAACAAAGATGAATTAGAGTACATGGAATATAAAGGTGAGGTACCTAGAGGATATAATGTACATCATAAGAAACCTATATTTAGATGTGAAAGTATTGAAGATCCGAATAAACTAGAGAATTTAGAATTATTACCAGATGAGTACCATAGTAGAAAAAATAAAGAATTACATTGGTACGCTGAAGGTAAGTGCCCTTATGATAATGATAATGGTCCCACTTTATCTAGTTTAAAATAACTTGGAGTTTTATAGTGAAGAATGAAAAAATAGCTGGATTAATTGGTGAAGCCAAGTTGTTAAAAAATTATGATGATAGATCGAATGGCGCCTCTGATGAGGAAATTGCGTCACTTGAAATGAATTTTGGGATAACTTTGCCAAAGGATTATAAATATTTCTTATCAAATTTTGGTTTTGCATCATGGTTTGGCGGAGGGGTTCAAGGGCTTCCCGATGATAATTATAGATTCAAAAAATATTCAGATGTCAATCTAAATACCTTGTATCACGTTAAGTCATTTGAAAAAGAAAATTATTTACCCGTTCCAACATTTGGTTTAGTAATTAGCACATACGATGGTGGCGGTTATTACTTTTTATTTTCGCAAGAATCAGAACGTGCTGGCGAGGTTGGACTATTTCTAACTGAAACTTACGGACAAGAAGTGTCTAAATTTAAGAGTTTTACAGATTACTTATCTTTTCTTGTCACTGGCACACCTGATCCTGAACCTGTTGATGTGGATTACGATAAAATAATGGACATAATCGATGATTAATTATCGCTTAATACCATTAACGAATCTAACTTTTCATCTTGTGAATTTGACTACGCAAACCTTTGGTGCTCAATGTTTATTGGCAGTGATTTAAGTGATGCAACATTGACTTATGTCGAGGCTGCTGATGGCTGCTTTGATGAAGCGAATTTAACAAATGCCGACTTATCAAACGAAATTTCACCGGAACCATGTTTAGAAAAGCCAACCTAACAGGTGCTGATTTAAGCCATGGCAATTTTACAGATTGTGATTTCACAGGGGCTAATTTGAAGGATGTCTGTTGGGACAATGCTATTACTGAATGTGCCAAGTTTGATAAAGACATCAATTTAAGTATTCCTCATGTGAAGTGACGATTGAATTCTATACGGGATAAACCTTGACATGTTTGGATTACTAAAAACATACGACGTGCACATGTGCTCAGAAGTAAAAGGACAGGTTTTGTTAAATGGAAAACCTATTGTTGGCGCTAAAGTAATAAGAGAACTTAGTTATATTCATCAAGTTGAAGCAAATGATGAAACCTTAACAGACGAGTATGGTTGTTTTTTATGCCAGAAGTCAGTATCAGTTCAAAAAAACCAGGTGATATGTTCGTCAATGATTCTGTTATGCAGAAAGTTTACATCATTATTGATAGTGTCCAGTATGTTTTATGGGACTCAGAGTTCGGTGGTATTGAAGAGTTTCCAGAGTTTAAAGAAAAATTAACAATGCTAAATTGTGACCTAAGTAATAAAGAAGTGACTTTTACCTTTCCAAATAAAAAAATCCAAACTTAATGTTTGATGGTATAAGTATTTGTCGATGGGAAACGGATTTTGATATTTATGAAATAAATGACGATGACGAAGAAGATTTTTTAATTTTTGAATTGATATCTATAAGAATAATCAAAGGAATGATATGAACACATTAGCACCACAATTAGCTGTTAATTTATGGCTTAGTTACAGTTCATAAACAACAGCGCAGCTTTAATGGTTTAAACCAATTAGTGCAAATCAACGTTAATGGCAAACTGACCCAATACGAATATGATGCACTAGGACGTCGAAGTGCCAAAATCAGCGAACTTGGTCGCACCGACTTTATTTGGGATAATCACCAGCTGATTGGCGAGTGCACTTTAGGTGAATACACCTGGTACATTTATCAACCTGATACTTTTACTCCAGTAGCACTGATTCATACACTGGACCTTAAGCATTAAGGCCTGCAAAAATTCCATCTAACGTCATGTCTTTTCTAGATTTTCTTTGTTGTGACTTTTTTGCGTTTATTGTTATATAGCAGACCGCCCAGTCTATCTTTT
>NZ_JCAYNT010000044.1:0-4096 GCF_059758095.1 Shewanella sp. MF05913 | reverse complement strand
GGGGTTCTAGGGATTTTCCCCTCTAAAGTAACATAAATCGCCATACTCACGATATCTAAAGGCATACAAAGGTGGGTTACTTCTCCAAAGTATGGCAAATTATGAGGTTAACTACCCCTTAAACTTAACGTAATTCCTATGGCTATAAAAAACGAACTCTCAATTCTTACCAAAGCTGAGCAGCTTGATCTATATTCTCCGCCACTATTAACCCTTGAACAGCAACGATTGTATTTTACGCAAAACGAGATCGAGTTAACAGAGTCGAAAAGCATTCGCCTAAGGAGCCATCGATGCTATTTCATTGCGTTATTAGGGTATTTTAAGTCTAAGCCTGTCATTCTTTCACCTAGCTTTAACCTCATCTTTAACGATATGCAGTTTATTTCAACGCAAGTTCAAGGAGGCAAAGGGCTCAGGCCTTTCAGCATAAATAAGATGCAGCGTGACCGTATTTATCAAAGAATACTGAGGCTACTAAACTATCAGAAATGGGAAGAAAGTCTGCACTTTGCGCCGTTGTACGATCATCTTGTAATGGTCGGCAAAGCTTGGCTTGAGCCTCGTTATCTATTCGATGCAGCCGCTGAATCTCTAGCAACGCATAGAATTGCCATCCCTAAATATACTGTCTTACAAAAGCTTATCAGTCGTGTTATCCAACAGGTAAAGAAGGGGTTAAATAATAAGCTTCGTATTCATGTTTCATCTGAACTACACGAATTTCTAAATACTATTATCGATGACAAAGATGGGCTCTCCTTAAGCCAGCTTCGAGCAGGTGCAAAAAGCGTTATGGTGACAGAGCTAAAAAAAGAACTGATTGTTTATCATCAGTTACAGCCTTATACAAGACAGATTGATGATGCTGTTAAGGACTTAGCCTTATCGTCTAAAAACCAACAACACTTCGGTGAAATGGTGGATTATTATGGTAGTAAACTAAAACGCTTTAAGCGTCCACAGCAACACCTATGGTTGCTGTGTTTTCTGACTCAACGCATACGGCAAAGCTTAGAGCGACTGACTGATGGTTTTATTCATCATATCCGGAAACAACAAGAAGCTGCGCATGCGTTTGCCCAACAGGCAGTGTTTGATTCATGGAGGTCAGCTGCGGACAATGTCACCAAAGCTGCAGAATTACTCCATCTGTTTGTTGATGACAGTATCGACGATAATCAACCATTTGCAACGGTTAGGCAACAAGCATTAAGTGTAATGAATAACCAAGATATAGAAACGCTATGCCTGTACTTAAAAAAGCAAAAACGCACAGTAGAAGAATATCAATGGCAATATTATGATGATCAAAACACCTTACTTGAACAGTTATTAAGGCCCGTGTTTCTATGTCTTGAATGCCAAGCAGGTAAAGGCTCAGAAGTATTGGTGACACAGCTCAGAACCACAAAAACAGAACTATTAGCAGGTAATACATTGCAAACAATGGATAGTACACTTATCCAACAAAAACATCGTCCATGGTTACTCAACAACGATGTTGTTCATCCACAGCGATACGAATGGTTGCTTTACCGTCAACTGGCTTCTCGGCTTAATGGTCGAATTTACTTATCAAACGTCACTAAATATCGTGCGCTAGAAGACGACTTAATTGCATCGTCAATACAGTCTGATCTATTGGCATCGTCAACGTTGGAAAAGCTAAAGCAGCCGATTCAGAAGCTACTGCAAGTAAAACAAATACGCTTAGCAACATCCCTAGAAGATGTTGCTCGTCACATTGATAATGGTGATAACCGCAATGTGATCATGAAGAGCCGAAGTGGCGCACGATGGCGACTGCCAGTTAAAGGCTCCCGATCATTTGTCAACAACCCCTTCTTTAAACAGATGATCCCCGTCAGTATTGCTGATGTGTTGCGTTATGTTGAACAAGAAACCAACTTTATGCAATGCTTCGCACACGTGCTGCCAATCCAAAAACAAGTAGGCGCCAATCAGGATGATTTATTGGCTATTCTCATTGCGAATGCGACACATCGTGGCGTATATGGGATGGCACAAATATCTGATCGCAGTTATGAGCATCTAAGCACTATACAAGCTAATTATATTAGGCCTGAAACCTTGCAAGAGGCAAGTGATATCATCAATAACGCAGTAGCGGCACTCCCTATTTTCCGTCACTATCACATCCAAGAAGACGTCCTACACGCCAGTACCGATGGGCAAAAATTTGAAACTCACCTTGAGACTTTTAAAACTCGCTACTCCTCGAAATACTTCGGCACCAACAAAGGTATTACGGCCATGACGTTAGTTGCCAATCATAGTGCGTTAAATGCCCGTATAATAGGATCTAATGAGCATGAGTCCCATTATATTTACGACTTACTACAATCTAATACTAGTGATCTTAAGCCTGACGTACTCTCAACCGACACCCATGGTGTTAATCATGTTAATTATGCCTTATTGGATTTATGCGGTTATAGTTTTGCGCCTAGGTATGCTCAGTTCACCAGTGTGATCAATGACCTATTTAACGTAACTGAAAGCGACGACGGAAATACGCATCTGGCGCTGAAAAAGCCGATAAAAATGAATGTGATTGAGGAAGGCTGGCAGGATATTCAGCGTATTGTGTTATCCCTTCAAGAAAAACGCACAACACAGGCATTGCTAGTACGCAAATTATCTGGTTATCCATCTGGACACCCTATATTACAAGCATTAACGGAATATAATAGGCTCATCAAAGCCCAATATTTACTTGATTATATTGATGATGCAAGTCTGCGCCAATATGTTCAACGAGCACTGAACCGAGGCGAAGCCTGGCATTTCCTCAGGCGAGCCATTGCATCGGTCAATCGTGACCAGTTCCGCGGAAAAAACGAATCAGAAATAGTCGTTTGGAACGAGTGTGCCCGTTTGACGGCAAATGCAATTATTTACTTTAACTCGATGATCCTAAGTCATCTACTACTGCACTTTGAAGACGTTGGTGACGAGGAAAAAGCTGCAATAACTCGACAAGTATCACCCGTTGCATGGCAGAATATTAATCTAAGCGGCACTTATCAGTTCGCTAGGGTCTGTTGATCTTTGCTGTACACATTTTATTCAACAATACATCGGCAGCCACATTATAGTAAACGCCAGTGATACCATACTGGCGTAATTTCTTGCTAACTTATCATATCTTGTTGATATTGCTCGGAAGTGCTTTATCCTCGCGAAAGCATTCTCAACCAAATGTCGATACTTGTAGAGACACCAATCCATGCTTTCTTTGTCGATATCTTGCCCATAATTTCGCTTCGGTATAACGGTTTTGCCACCTTTAGAATTGACATATGCCCTTAAAGCGTCGCTGTCATAGCCTTTATCAGCGATAAATACGTTGACCTCCTTAAGGTGGTCAACAAGACTCTCGGCACGAGCAATATCATTTCTCTGGCCTTCTGATAGCTCGAAATAGATTGGTAATCCACCGCTATCCACGACCAAATGAATTTTCGTTGAGTTACCGCCGCGACTCTTTCCAATACACTCATTATCTGGTGTCGCAGCTCCTGCGCTATGCTGATGAGCTTTGACTATTGAGCCGTCTGCAAACACCCAATCATAATCGGAAAGTTTTGATAACTCTTTGAATAGTATATCTAACAGGCCTTTTTTAGACCACAGATTAAAGCGACGATAAACAGTGCTCCAGTCCCCAAACTCTGTTGGAAGATCACGCCATGGAACTCCTGTTCGCAAGCGGTAAAGAATTCCTTCAAAGGTCATTCTATGTTCAGATTTATTATAGATGCGGCCAGTGTTCTTCATCAGTTGAAGTAGCTTTTGCCACCACTTATCAGTTAGCATTAGTCTCGGCATGGTATGGAGTTATCGTTTATTTTTGGCGAAACAAATTATAACGCCTTACCATGCTGCTTAAAAAGCCATCACGAAAGATCAACAGACCCTAGTAACCGCAAACTACCTGATTTACAGGAAATAACTAGGCCTATTGTTCAAAATGAAGTCTAAAATGAAAGGTAACCCAGCTCCACAAGCCACTAACTGCTTGGGTTATGGCGATTTATGTTACTTTAGAGGGGAAAATCCCTAGAACCCC
>NZ_JCAYNT010000043.1:0-4963 GCF_059758095.1 Shewanella sp. MF05913 | reverse complement strand
CAGCATAATTTTTTTGCCATTGACGATACTCTAACGCTTTGAGTAGATCTGGCTTTAGAGATGAAAGTTCATCACCACGTGAATATTTTTGATGTAATAAATACATAGAGTCACTGACTAGCCTAAATGAGCCTTTCATTTTTACTTCAATTGAATCAGTATCATCATATTTAATTTCTTCAACATCCTCAGCAATACATTCTTTTTTAAACGCTACACGTTCATCATAATATGCTTTATTTTTTAAGGTATCTCGTAACATGATTTGTTCTCTTATAACTCAGGTGCTTTAACTATTATGCTTGCATTTATATTTAATGCTTTTACTGACAGGCTTCCATTTTTTTATTGCGAATTAGTAGTTTTTTATTCTTTCAAATATCTCGTATCGTCACTTCTCTACTTATTTGAGCTACCTTGCCAATGTACTAAATCTTTTGGATAGTATTCATGATCGATAAAACTGCTATCGTCAATGTCATAAAGCTTAACGACTAAGGCAGCCTCCCAACACCAGTAGCCTATATAGGCATCGGTGTCCATTAAATGGTAATAAGGGCTTCCTTCTAGCTTATACCAAGCATCTAAATATGCCTTTACTAAGGTAGGGCGTGCTTCTGGCTCGCTTTTAATAACTTTATAAAGCTTGCTAAACCGCTTTTTAAAAAGTAATTCTTTGGATACTTCACGTTCATAATCTCCCATCTCAACGGCAATTTTATCCAATAATGAGTCAAGACCTTGATTAGCAATTAAAGTTAACATATGTAGGTAATACTCCTTACCCATATCCAAACAGTAAGCAAAACTTAGCCATTTCAGGAATTCTTCTAAGTAATTTTCTCTAATTTCTTCCCAACCTATACGCTCAGCCTGTTCATTGTCAGGTAATGCATCAGCATAGTTTTTTTGCCATCGGCGATACTCTAACGCTTTGAGTAGATCTGGCTTTAGTGCTGAGAGTTCATCACCGCGTGAATATTTTTGATGTAATAAATACATAGAGTCACTGACTAGTCGAAAAGAATTTCTCATCTTTACGTCATTGGTAAATTTTCCATCCGATTCAATTTTACTTACCTTTTTTTCAATAGATTTTAACCTGAATTCAATTCTATCGTTATAGTAATCTTTTGTTCTTAAATGCTCTCTTATCATCTTCAACCCCAGGGCGAGATCGCGAACGTTTTATGAACAAATTGAGTATATTTATCAAACTACATTTGTTCGGAATGTTATCACCTCAAGAATGATTGGAAGTGATTCTATACTGAAAACATTCATTGTGAGCAAAAAATGCACACTCATGCGGTTGCCCTGTCTTCAACCCCTTGCAATAATATGTATTTTTATTGATGACATCGTATTACCCTTGTCATTGTCATTGTCGTTTTTAATAAAAGGTGAAATCTGGAAAAAGGCCAATTAGAGTGAATGGCCATATTATTAATAATTTAAATTATAACTATTTAAATTGCTCTTTCTGAGATGATTATGTCTTTCAGCTCTTCAGCTTTTAAATAGAAGCAATGATTTTCTTTTATTTTACGAACCCATCTAAAATCAATAACCCTTTCACCATAATAGGCCCCTGCTAGTTGACCATATACTGCTCCAGTTGTATCTGCATCCTCACCTAAATTAACCGCTAACAGTGCACCTTTTTCAAATGAATCACTATGGAAAAATGCCCATAATACAGCTTCCAAGGTATGCATTACATATCCACTCGCTCGAATATCTTTTGCTTTTTTGTTCTTGTATTCTTCTTCTTTTATTAACTTGAGTACCGAATCACAAAGTGGATTTTGTTCCCAATACTCATCAATAGGTGTATATAACCCATCAAGTAATTCATCTTTTGATATCCCATGTAACGCGCCCCAAATGAGGCCGCTAAAATATCTACATGCATCAACAGCTTCAATTGCACCATGAGTTGTCATTGAACTTAACGCTGCGTATTTAATCGTATTGTCAAAACTATTAAAGTAACGAATAGGAATGGGGGCAATCCGCATGAGTGAGCCATTCCCCGCAGACATTGGAGTTGTATCACCAGATAAAGGGTCGCCTGTTTGCTGGTAACGTTTTAAAGCTGATACAACTGTATTACCAATATCAAAGCATTTTCCTGTTGCACTAAATACCCCGTCTTGCCACCATCTACAATATAAGTCCATTTGATCTTTTAAATCACACTGCTTAGTTCTAATAAGACTATGTACCAAGCAATACATCATACTTGTGTCATCAGTCCATTCACCTGCTTTTAGATTAAATGGACCACCACCAACAATATCGGTTAAGGGCGGAAAAGAACCAGGTGCTTTAAATTCAACGGTAGTGCCTAACGCATCACCAATTGCACAACCGATTAAAGCGCCTCTAAAACGATTAATATCATCTTCACTATCAACATTAATACGTTGATAGTATTCTTTACACTCTTCGTCTGTAGGAGTCGGTTTTGCAATCCGGAAAACAAAGTACGATGACATCCATTGAGTTTTATGCGGCTCTCTAGAACCACTCAACTTATTTGTCATAAAAGGAAACCGAAGATCGTTGGGAATTTTTTCTTCAAGTCTAATCATTTCTAAACTAAGCTCATCTGTGATTAGCTTACCTGTACGTTCATCATAATATTTTTTTTTGTTCATAATTAAACTTCTTCCAATCTTATTCTGTGCTGTCCATTAAAGAATGATTTTGATATTGCTCGAAATTTTGTCGAAGTTTTGAACAATATTTCTTTTTTCATGAGCTTTTACAGCTGAGTTATCAGAAATATTTACAACTGCTTTGGATTTTATATAAATAATCGTATTACAATCAAAGCCTTTAGCTACATCGCTTGTAGAACTTTTAAAGGCTTTTTCATGGTGTATGCCACCAACAGGAAACAATTCGTCTATCAATTCGTCTGTAAACTTATCAGCTCGAAATACTTAGCCTTCGAATCTCAATTTAGGATTCTAAGGCTAACTTTACTAACCCGTTATATGCTTCCGCAACTAATGTAGACCACTTTGCTCTAAATTCATTAGTAAGTATTTCCTCTCTTATGGTTGGCTGCCATTTTACCCATATCCTGCAATGCAGCTACAACTTCTTTTTTGGCTAGTTTTGGATCGCTATGTGTTATATCTACATAAGCAAATGCTTCATAAACTTTCTTAGCCATTTCCTCTGTATGTAGCCCTTTAATATTAGGCGCCTACACTAAGTTTTCAGTACCTTTAAGCCAATAAGACTATGCTGATTTTTGCCAGTAATTCACCCCATGATGAGCGGCCAGTAAGCTACAAAGCTATTGTGTATTTTCCATGTCCAACCAACTGCACTTTTGAGCTAACCAAAGCTATGAGTGAAGCCGCACCAAAGCTTTTTCGTGAAGGCATACATTATTACAAAATCGGTATAGTGCTTATTGATCTAGCCAGCGAAAAACACAACCAATTCGATTTGTTTACCCCTCCAAAAACTAACCCAGCTTTGATGCATACGCTAGATGACATTAACCAACGCTATGGCAATGATACGATGTTTCTAGCAGCTCAAGGCAGGGTAACCGCATGAGTGTGCGTTTTTTGTTCACAATGAATAGTATCAATACAGAATTACTTCCAATCACTCATGAAATGATAGCGTTATGAGCAAATGTAGTTTTAAAAATATACTTAATTTGTTCGTAAAACGTTCGCTATATCGCCCTGCAGCTCAAGGCATAGAGCATAAGTGGTCAATGCACCTTGACCTGCTAACTCTGCAATACACAACCAAATACTAGAACGGATTTAATAAATCGCTATCAAAGTTTAAGCCTTCAAGCTCTGAATTAATAAATAATCTCTTAAAAGCCTCATTGCAATATATAGAATAGCCGCCTTGTAATTTTGACTTAAAAAGTAGCTTATTTTGAATATCTTCATTCAAAAAAGCTAATGACTTAAGACCGTCTTCAAAGCCATCTACATAGTTCATTTTACATAAAGTTAGATCTTCATTCGCAAAAACTTGAGGATTAAATAGCATTAAAGACTCTCCATCAGCATTGACCTTTACAAATTCACCATAGGGATGGATTTTATCGACGAGAAATTGATATGCTGATTGAGTCAATAATAGAAAATTTCCAAGTACATTTATGTCAAAATTTTGCTTTCGTGCTTGTGGAATAAAGTTGCAGTCAAACTGACCATCCCACAAGTCCGCTATATTGGAATTATCATAGGGTAATGCCATTAGTTTTCTTACCACGACCTCGAAGGTGAGGTCAGTATTTCTTACTATTTGATTAGTGATTGTTACAGTATTCAAATCAACTAAATCATATGAGCCATTAGGCTTTTTCAAATAGTATGCGCTCATAGTCCTTCCCAATGTTCATCTTTGGTATCAAATATAGTACTTGGTAACGCCCTGTTTTCATACAACCTAACCTTCTAGAAACTGTTCTTTATTTGGTACTCTCTGCCCGCTAATATTTATACCTATCCAAGATTCGTTGTTATAGCGATGAAGTTTTCGGTGTGCTGGTGCACTCTCAGCTGCCAAGTCTATATTTGCATTAGGTTTAAAATATTATTCAAAATTTGGTTTCAACAACACTCTCATTTCTTTGATTTTTGCAGGTTTAATTGCCCATCGATTTTCGTCATCAAACTCAAAATCAATTCTAAATCGATTCGTTTTACTCTCCATTTGGAATAGCAGCTGCTTAAATTTATGACCGCAGTCTTTAAATATTAACTCTCTTAACTCGACAATTTTATCACTAACTCATACACTGGACCTTAAGCATTAAGGCCTGCAAAAATTCCATCTAACGTCATGTCTTTTCTAGATTTTCTTTGTTGTGACTTTTTTGCGTTTATTGTTATATAGCAGACCGCCCAGTCTATCTTTTCTGTTATTTCTGACCAAGCCCGATGACAGATACACTCAAAGATTGGCAGCA
>NZ_JCAYNT010000042.1:0-5181 GCF_059758095.1 Shewanella sp. MF05913 | reverse complement strand
TGAAACACAGTATCGCCGATGGTAGTGTGGGGTCTCCCCATGCGAGAGTAGGTCATTTCCAGGCGCCTAATTTACTCGAAAGAGTAGTGATAAGCCCGTTGCTAACGCAACGGGCTTTTTTACGTCTACAGTTTAGTTAATATGGTCAGAGAAAGAAGCATGATAGCAGTGTGGCCGATATGCTCATGCCAGAATAGGTCATTTCCGGTCGCTAATTTTTCTGAAAAGAGAGGCTCGAAAAAGTAGTGAAAGCCAGTTGCTAACGCAACGGGATTTTTTACGTCTGCAGTTTATCAATATGGTCAGAGAAAGAGGCATGATAGCAGTGCGGCTTATATGCCAACTCATACTATTCCTTATAACTCAGTGATCACTGTTGCCACTTGACGATGACATATCCTTTTGACGCACTCCTTATCTTCAATGAATGTATTCCATGCTTCACTACAGACGTCTATTGCAAATCATCTGCAATATCATTGGTGTGTTAACACGAAGCATCCATAACCTCTACAGCATACCGTCCGCTTAGTGTTGCCATTGAGATTTGTGCAAGTGAGTGACTGAAATTTCATCTTTGTTTATGTAGGATTAATTGAGGTTTCGGTGGTTTAAATTGACCATTACAGACAACCTGTACCAAATAAACGGAAATATTCGAATTACTGTTGTCCGACTGTCAGTGAACGAGCCCTTGCTCAGCCAAAATATATCCAAGTCAAACCAATGTTAACAAGTGTATTAAGTTTTAAATAGAAACTCACTAATCAAATTAATTTTCCCTGTTACAATATGACATTACTCTTTGATAGATTATTTTATGCCTACTTCTTTAGCTCAGTTGAATACTTTTGGCCTTCAACAGTATTGTTCATCTCTAGTTAGAGTGTCTTCTAAAGTCGAACTTATAGATACCTGTACCCATTTATATTTAAAGCCGATGCCCATGCTTATTCTTGGGGGGGGCAGTAATTTGGTATTTACTAGTGATTACCAAGGTACAGTCGTTAATATTGCCACTAAAGGTATTAAAGTGACAACGGACACTGACTATTATTACGTGAGTGTGCAAGCGGGTGAAAATTGGCATGAGCTAGTTGAGTTTTGTTTAGCTAATCAGATTAATGGCCTTGAAAATATGGCACTTATTCCGGGGACCGTAGGTGCTGCACCGATACAAAATATTGGTGCTTATGGCGTAGAATTTAATCGTTTTTGCCATGAGATAGAATTTTTACGACTAGATACAAACGAGCTTCAAGTGTTCAGTAATCAGCAATGCCATTTTAGTTATCGTGAGTCTATTTTTAAGCAGGAATTAAAAAATCTAGTTGTTGTCACTGAAGTGACATTCAAGCTACCTAAGCAATGGCAACCAGTGTTGGATTATGGTCCGCTACAACATATGGATCCTTTAACCGTTACGGCAAAACAAATTTTTGATTGTGTATGTCAAGTTCGTCAATCTAAACTGCCTGACCCTAAAGTATTAGGCAATGTTGGCAGTTTCTTTAAAAACCCAATGGTTGAGGCAAGTAAGTTTATTGCGCTCAAGGATCAATTTCCAACTATGGTTGCTTATGAGCAAGTCGATGGGCAATACAAACTAGCCGCTGGCTGGCTTATTGAACAAGCTGGGCTGAAAGGCACCCGAATTGGTGGCGCCGCAGTACATCAGGATCAGGCGTTGGTGTTGGTTAATGTGGGACAGGCAACTGGCGAACAAGTTTGCCTGTTAGCACGTCATATTATTGAAGTTGTATTTAATATGTTTACAGTAACGTTACAGGCAGAACCGAGAATTATGGGGCCTGACGGGGAGATTGAAATCAATGAATGATCACTGGTTACGTAAAAGACAGATATTAGCGTGTTTAAGCCATAAGGGGTTTGTATCTGGTGAAGCTATAGCACAAAAACTAGCACTGACTCGTGCAGCAATAAACCAACATATTGATGCGCTAAAAGATTATGGGGTCGAAATTTATAGCGTTAAAGGTAAAGGATACAAATTAGCCAACGCAATATCACTCATAAATGAAAGTGAGTTGATTAATAACATTGATAATCGATGTTTTTATTTTGATGAAACTAACAGCACAAATGCTTTCATGTTAAACCATGCTTCGGAACTCGAGTCTGGCGATATTTGTGTTGCTGAATATCAATCTGCGGGTCGTGGACGTCGTGGTCGTCAGTGGCTATCGCCATATGGCCATCATATGTATGCATCTTTGTTTTGGCGGTTAAATCGGGATATCACATATGCTAGCGGGTTAAGCCTAGTTGTGGGATGTTCAATCGTTAAAACCCTGCAGGAATTAGGTGTAGAAGGCTTAGGTGTTAAATGGCCAAATGACATTTATCTTGAACACAAAAAGTTAGCCGGTATTCTCATTGAGTTGAACCATCACTCAGATACACAGACTGAATTAATCATAGGTTTTGGGATTAATATGAGTATGTCTGTGGAGCAGGGTGTATTAATTGACCAACCTTGGAGTGATTTGTCTGCCATGGACAATATGCCAGATAAAACGATGCTAGTTGTTAAATTACACCAACAACTCAAACGTGATTTATTATTATTCGAACAGCAGGGTTTAGATGCATTCCTACAGCGCTGGAATGACCATGATTTATTTATTAACCGAGAGGTAACGTTATTAATGGCGCCTAATAGCGTAACGGGTACTTGTCGTGGTATCGATAAACAAGGCGCGATTTTATTAGAAAATGATCAAGGAACACTCGCATTTGTGGGTGGCGAGATAAGCTTAAGAGCGAGCTAAAAATAATAAATAGAAGCCTATTAACTAGGCTTTTAATAGTGTTTATTTTCGTAATAACACTTTATTCATTAAGTGGTTTTGGCCTTTTTGTAAAATAAGGTGTGCTCTTTCTCTGGTCGGTTGAATATTGAGTTGTAAGTTTGGACCATTAATGGTGTCCCAAATATTAGCTGCAACCGCATTAGCTTCATCGTCACTAAGTGAAGAGTAGTGATGAAAAAATGAATCTGGATCACTAAATGCTCCTTTCCTAAACTGCAAAAACCTCTGCTTATACCATTGTTTTAATAATGTTTCTTCGGCATCGACATAAATAGAAAAATCAACAAAGTCAGAGACAAACGGGCGCCTTGTATCGATAGGCGTGTCCAGTCCTGTTTGTAAAACATTAAGGCCTTCTAGGATTAAAATGTCAGGTTGACGGATTGCTTGATGTTCGTCATGGCATCTATCGTAAGTGACATGCGAATATAACGGTGCCAACACTTCTTTGTTACCCGCTTTAACTGCAGAGATAAATTCAACTAACATTTTCATGTCGTAGCTCTCAGGAAAGCCTTTACGTTGCAATAAACCTTTACGTTTAAGATCGGCAAGCGGGTATAAAAAGCCATCAGTAGTAATCAGGTCTACTTTAGGATGCTCGGGCCAACGTTGTAATAACGTTTGTAAAATTCGGGCAGTAGTGCTTTTACCAACCGCAACGCTGCCAGCAATACTAATGATATAAGGGCTAGGAGAGTTTTTTTGTTCGAGGAATTTACCCAGGACTAGGCCGCGTTGTTGTTTTGAGCCGACAAAAAGATTTAATAACCGGCTTAGAGGCAAATAAATGTCAGTGACTTCATCGAGTGATAGCTTCTCATTCATACCACGAAGGTTTTCGAGTTCTGTTTGGCTCAATGTGAGTGGCACTGATTTACGTAATTCAGCCCAATGCTCGCGCTGAAAAGCAAAGTATAGTGCATCTTGTATTGAGTTTATTGAAGTCATAACCATTCCTCTAGGTTGGTCAGGCACATTACACTATCGAATAATAGGCGACAATACTTTGATATTGATTTCTGGTCATGTGGATTATATTCGCCTAGAAATTGCCCTTCATTTCAAAAAGGAGAGCAAAAAAGCGACATTTGAAACTTTTTTTAAGTTTTTTCGCATTTATCTATTGCACTCCTGAGCACATTTACCTAATATCCGAACCCGAAATGACACGCCGGCATAGCTCAGTTGGTAGAGCAACTGACTTGTAATCAGTAGGTCCCGAGTTCGACTCTTGGTGCCGGCACCATTTTCTCTGGAGGGGTTCCCGAGTGGCCAAAGGGATCAGACTGTAAATCTGACGGCTCAGCCTTCGAAGGTTCGAATCCTTCTCCCTCCACCATTTTCTAGGTAGTTAGGTAGCCTATGTTAGGTTGCGCGGATGTCGTATAATGGTATTACTCCAGCCTTCCAAGCTGATAACGCGGGTTCGATTCCCGCCATCCGCTCCAAAATTTGATTGCTGATATGGCTCAGTTGGTAGAGCGCACCCTTGGTAAGGGTGAGGTCGGCAGTTCGAATCTGCCTATCAGCACCAGCCTGTCATACTAACTCCTTAACGATAATCGATTCGATGTCATATTAATGCATCGGATTTTTACTATATGTGTTTTTTCATCACCAAACTATTGGATTGAGGCGATACCATGGCAAAAGCTAAATTTGAACGTAAAAAGCCCCACGTAAACGTAGGCACCATCGGTCACGTTGACCATGGTAAAACAACTCTTACAGCAGCTATTTCAGCTGTATTGTCTAAGACTTATGGTGGTGAAGTTCGTAACTTCGCACAAATCGATAACGCTCCAGAAGAGCGTGAGCGCGGTATTACCATTAATACTTCTCACATCGAATATGACACACCAGCACGTCACTACGCGCACGTAGATTGTCCAGGTCACGCCGATTATGTTAAAAACATGATTACTGGTGCTGCACAGATGGACGGCGCGATTTTAGTAGTAGCAGCGACTGACGGCCCAATGCCACAGACTCGTGAGCACATTCTACTTTCACGTCAGGTAGGTGTACCTTTCATCATCGTATTCATGAACAAATGTGACATGGTAGATGACGAAGAATTACTAGAATTAGTAGAGATGGAAGTTCGTGAACTTCTTTCAGAATACGATTTCCCAGGTGATGACTTACCAGTTATCCAGGGTTCTGCATTAAAAGCGTTAGAAGGCGATGCAGCATGGGAAGGTAAAATTCTTGAGTTAGCTGAAGCGTTAGACTCTTATATTCCAGAGCCAGAGCGTGATATCGATAAGCCATTCCTACTACCAATCGAAGACGTATTCTCGATTTCAGGTCGTGGTACAGTGGTAACTGGTCGTGTTGAGCG
>NZ_JCAYNT010000041.1:0-7500 GCF_059758095.1 Shewanella sp. MF05913 | reverse complement strand
CAGCATAATTTTTTTGCCATTGACGATACTCTAACGCTTTGAGTAGATCTGGCTTTAGAGATGAAAGTTCATCACCACGTGAATATTTTTGATGTAATAAATACATAGAGTCACTGACTAGCCTAAAGGCATTTTTCATTTTAACATCATCAGTAATCGTACCAAATGATTCAATTTTTTTTACTTTTTTATTAATGGACTTTGATCTAAACTCAACTCTGTCATTATAATAATCTACTGTTTTTAAAGAATCTCGTAACATTTTCACTCTCTTATAGTCAAATATCTTTACCAGTGATTCTAGCGTTTCTGTCCAATGCTTTAACCAATAAACTGTTATCTTCTTTATTACGAACCAACAATTTTTGTACGGTTCCATCATTATCAGCTAAACCATCAAGTATAAGCTCTCTCTCTTCTTCATTTAACCCGGATTTTTCAAGCCTTTTTTCGGTAATCCAGCTATCACACATCTGTTTACCGTCCCTAGTTCTCCCCAAACGAGCTTTTCCATATTTAGCTTCGGTAATCACAATATCAGGTTTGGGATTCGGGTTTCCATAAATTCCATCTATACCCGTTTGCCCTGGCTCATATTTACCATTAGTGTTGCCTAGTGGTTTGTAGCCCTTTTCAAGCATTAATTGATGTGCATTATACTCACCCACTGCCGCTTTTTTATCATTTAAACGGGGAAACTCAATCACATCATCAATACTTATTCTTTTAGGTTTAGGTTTTTCATTGGTGACAACAATATAACCACCGGATTCTTTACCTAATACTGAGCCATTGAACCTAAAGTCTGAAAGCACACTTGCATTAGGACTTTGTGCTAATAACTCACCAACAGTGGCTTGTTTAAGCTCAACTCCTTCATCAAAATAACCTTGGCTTTCACGTAATTTAGTAAGCTCTTCAAGATTGGCTTGAGAAGCGGCAAATAATGCATAATATGCATCAGGTTTAAACTTATACTCCATCGCTTTAGATATATCAAAATAGGGTGATTCATGAGGTGTCATTGGAGTTTTAAGTAAAGGGCTTTCATATCTGACCAACACGGTCTCTCTAGATATATACTCTACTATCTTCCCCATAGCGCCGATTACAGGAATTCCCTCTTTACAGCTTAAACCAAACGGATCAACCCAGTTCACATGGTTAGGTGCATATTGATAATGGTTTATACCACCCACTAAGCCAATAGGGTCTTGATGTATAAATCGAGCTTGTTGAGGGCAGTAGTACCTAAAGCGGTTGTAGTGTAAACCAGATTCGTCATCAAAGTATTGGCCTTGAAAACGGATTGGGTTAGTTATCTTGTCTTGCAGATCAGCATTTTCAATGTCTCTATGTTTAACAGATGTGCTTTCAATTGTCTGGCCGAACACATCTTGCTGACTGCGCCAGACTATTTTAGCATTTTCATCCGTTAAGCAAATCGGGGTGCCGAGTTGGTCTAGGTGATAATAATAAACCTGCCCAGCTTTAATTAGTGCGACTGGAGTAAAAGTATCAGGCTGATAAATGTACCAGGTGTATTCACCTAAAGTGCATTCGCCAATCAGCTGGTCATGCTGCCTGCATGCCACCCATTTTAATGATGAATAAACATAACGCCTTTTCACTTTGATTGTGATAGCCCTTAGTACTATTCAAATATAAAAATGAACTAAATTATCAATAAACTGAATGTGTGGCGCAAAAAGATGACACTGCCGTAAATTTAAAGCAGCGCTAGTGACTTGATATTAATCAAGCTGTAAATGAGGTTGTGGTAATTTGTGTTTTTGACGTTAACGCTTAAGCGCACAGCCAGCGTTGGCAGTTTGATACGCCTTGTCGTCGCTTTCGCTCTAGATGTTCGCAGTATTCTGTTAATGCCGGTAGCGCCCCTACAGCACCTTTGAATAATATCCCAAATTCGCTAGTGATTTTTAACCAGTTCTCTGCTGGAATATTGAGTCTATTTAGAATATCTTGGCTACTTGAGCTTATCGATCCACGTTTGTCCTCTCGAATAATACGACCCGTATCTTCTATCAGTACGATGTAGTCTTTTACATTGAACATCAGCCCATTTGGCATATCTAGCCGCTCATTGCCGACAAAAGGCAATAATTCTTTGGGTTGCTCACCATTTATGGCGGAGTTAATTCGACGTTGAATACTGGTGTAGTCTGAGGTTTCTGGAGTTGTCGCCATCTTGGCGCGAATTGGATTCAAATCGACATAGGCCATGCAACTTAACACAGCCGCTTCATCTAATAATGCTTGCGATTTAAACCGCCCTTCCCAGAATCTGCCAGTACATTTATCTTCTTTGTTGGCCATTCGCGCAATCGGTTCACTTAAGGAGCGCATAAACCAACTTATATCAACTAACCGTTGTCTGTACTGGATTATGCAATCATTCACGATGTTAAGTTCAAATTCATTTAGGTCTTCACCTTTAACAAACTTCTGTGTCAGTAATGTGCCTTTAAAGCCTTTGTGCCATTGCATAAGCACGTCTTTATCTGACCAGTGTTTTGCTTTATCTGCATCCACTTTAACAACTACATGCAAATGATTGCTCATCACGGCGTAAGCACAGATATCTATGGCAAAGATGGTGGCAAGCTCAAGAATACGTGAGTCAACCCACTCACGCCTATGCTCAAAGTTCTCACCCGTTGAATTATCAATTCCACATAAAAATGCCTTACGTACCACTCGTGAACAGCAGTGGTAATAAGGTGTGTCATCTAAACTAACAATTGTTTGTCTTGGTCTGGCCATCTTCAAATACCATTTAGGAAGGGTAAATAAAGCGTAGGTTATTGTTTGATATTTAGCCAACAATCATGGATGGCCATGTTATTCATATTTAGCCAACAATCATGGATGGCCATGTTATTCTGCTGTTCGATGTTGATTATGGGCGCGGGTAATTTGCCCTATCTGATTATATTGATAAAAGTTCTGGGTATTGAGTAATGCAGATGTGGCACTGGGCTCAAGTTTTACATGACTACTTTGCTGACAAATTCGCCCCATCGCATCACGCTTGAGCTCAACAAAACGAATATCACTGTCGTTAAGCGCAACTAATTTGTCATTCGAGCCACATAGGTTTGCTCATGTAAACATTAGAGCCTTTTACCATAGAAGGTTACGCATCTGAATGGTATTAAGCGATAATTAATCTTCAATTATGTCCATTATTTTATCGTAATCCACATCAACAGGTTCAGGATCAGGAGTGCCAGTGACAAGAAAAGATAAGTAATCTGTAAAACTCTTAAATTTAGACACTTCTTGTCCGTAAGTTTCAGTTAGAAATAGTCCAACTTCACCAGCACGCTCAGATTCTTGAGCGAATAAAAAGTAGTAACCGCCACCATCATAAGTACCTATAACGATTCCATCACTCGCTAAAGACTGGTATTTGGGATCATTGTTATAAAGATCATGGTAGTAAGTATTTTTCCTTACAATACTGCATAACTTTTCATACCTTTTATTTTCTCCAACTAAACCACAAATTACTTCACCGAACCAAAAGCAGTATCCATACCTTGAAAGAAAGTATTTATAATCATTGGGTAGAGTAATATTTTGCATAGTTTCTAACTTTGTTATCTCCTCATTACCCACTATTCCTCTTTGAATAAAATTCTTTTTACTTGCAGCTTGAGACATTATAATTTCAAGTTTTTCAAACATCTTTCTTACCTTTTTTAACACTTGATAAATTTGGGCCATTTCCATTAACATCGTAGGGGGGACTCACGGGGCAACCGCATGAGTGTGTGTATTTTGAGCACTATGAATAATTTCAATACTGAACCACTTCCAATATTCATGAAGTGATAACGTATTGAGAAATATAGTTCCAAAAACATACTTATTCTGTATGAAAAACGTTCACAATCTTGCCCTGTAAATAAAGCGAAGTTTATTGGTTGATATTCAGCCAGTAATAATGGATGACCATGTTATTCGGGCGAGATCAATCAAGCTATTTTTATCTCTTTGTTTTTAAAAAGGATGTATGAAAAGCGATCGAGTATGATCAGCCCCAGGCATGTAAGGCCATGTTATTCGTAAAACTCAAATTAGTCTTTGTTGATAACTCTATTACAATCTGGATCAGAAAAAACATCGTCTAAAATATTCACGACACAATGCATAAAAACAACAGAATCACTTAATAAAGATAATTCTGCATCGAACAATAATCTAGCATCAGATACTTTCAGATTATGGATATCTAAAAAACTAAGCTGTTTGAAATTATGAGTTATTTGCAGTTCTTTATCATAAATAGAACAAATGTCGCGCCTATTTATTAATTTGTGTGCGCCTGACTCTAGGTTTTCAATTCGTAAACAAGGAAAATCACTGTCAGGGTGAAATAAAATCCATCGAAATACTTTATTATTAACTCTATTAACTCCAATTTCCCATGCATCAAAACTAACATATGTTTCGTCTTGCTCAGCTTGAGCATTAGAAAAAAGAATAATTAACAAAACAATTAAAATAGAAAATGCTATCTTCATCTAAATAACCTATGATTGAATGAATTTTATACGAGCTTGTCGTCTGGAAGAAGGAACCGCTCCCCAATTAGCTTCTTTCATTATTTCTTTTGTAAACTCAACAAGATCATTTGATGCTATATGCTTCTGTAAAAATCGACGTGAGCTCCCATGATAATCACCTCTAAAACATAAATCGATTATCACTTTCCATTCCTTTGATTATTCTTGTACATGTCAATTAAAAATTTAAAAATTAAAAAAATCTTCTTCGTCATCGTTTAATTCATAAACATCAAAATCAGTTTCCCAACGACAAATACTCGATCCATCAAACTCTAAATTACGATTACGTTTGTTCGGAAAAGTAAAATCAACCTCCTTAGAGGTTAAATCAGCATTCAATGTTGCTAATTTTTCTTTTACTTCGGGAGACTCTTCGATACCGATAACACTAGAACGCCAAAGGAGGTACGATTTACCGTCATGAAACAGTTCAATTTGCTGCTCAGTAAAATTATGAACAAACATGTCTCCCGGTTTTTTTGAACTTAAATTAACTTCGGGCATAGAGAATTCTCCATTTTCGTCTGTTCGAGTTTCATCATTTTCAACAAACTTATGGATATAATTTAGTTGCCGTGTCACTTTAGCGCCAACAACAAGTTTCCCATTTACCAAAACCTGTCCTTTTACTTCTGAGCACATGTGCACGTCGTATGTTTTTAGTAATCCAAACATGTTGAGCAAATCTCCCTATTAAAAAGACTCTCGATAATTAAATTATTTATTTTATTATCGGCTTACGCGTTTTTAGGATTGCTAGGCTTACGCCTTCATTGTCAAACTTTTTGAATAATGCTGCTATCCCATATTGCTTTTCAAACTCGATTTCTTTTTGGTATAGCGGGAAAAGTCTGTAGATGTATACAAGGGTATCGTTACAGTTAATTTGCTCTTCAGTCAGTAAAGCAATACCTTGATATGGTGTACACTCAACTTCTCGGGTAATAATAATAACCCGTTGTGTTAAGTCTATATCGACTTGGCTTATCACCTCTAGCCAATCGAATAACCAAGGGTATGATTGAGTAAGTACTTCTTCTGCTGTATCAAAGCCTTGTTTTGTAACTTCAAACATTATCTCAAACGGGATTTCGGGATTTTTACTGATGTTGTCAGAATAAACCGTAAATTTTCCCTTTGCTTGTTTTGAATACAAAACACATGGTGACTCTTTAAGTTGCACATCAGTCAGTTCGCCATAATGAGTGCTTAACTTACCCTTAAACGTTTCTGTTATGGCTGATACATAATTAAGCTCGTTTAAATCTTCTTCTATATTCTTATAACCTTGGCCACGACCAAAACGAATAAGCTCTTCTTTAGTTTCGTTATTTGCGCCATTTTCTATCAGTAATTTGAGTAACTCTTTATTTTGACTATACACAGCGCAAGATAAGGGAGAATCATCTCCGCTATGGTTTACATTAGCACCTAGCTCGATTAGTTTTTTTGTAGGTATTATTTCATCACTAATTAGTGCAGTGCTGAGTGGGGTTCGTCCAAAGCGGTCTATACCTTCTATATCAAAAACACCTACTAAGTAATCAATTACCTTAGGCGTATCATAATCAGCAGCTTTATGTAACCAGTTACAATCTCCAAAAAAAACATGTTCAACTATTTCTGGATATTTTTTAAAAAAAGACTGTAAAGACTTTACGTCATCTTCAATAACAAATTCCATTGCGGTTTGTACTAACTCTTCACTCATAGGTATACCTTACCTCTTGTATGATTAGCTGCTAATTTCCCCATACTTCTTAGGGCTTTAATTACTGCTTTTTTAGTTTTTGGCGGTTTTGTCTTATCAGCATTAGCTAAAGCTTCATAAACCATCTTAGCCATTTCTTCTGTATGTAACCCTTCAATATTAGGCGCCCATACTAAGTTTTCTTTACCTTTAAGCCAATCTATTCCATGTTTTTCTAGAATCGCTTTACTTTTAAGTACCCACTCTTTTTGCTTACCACTCCCTTCTTTAAATACAATATGATGTGCATGAGCATTTTCCATTTCTTCAGGGCTTGGCTTTGCAACACCATGCTCTTTTTCTAAGATTTTACCCCAATGGATGTTGGCTACTTTTTCATTGTTATCAATATGCTGTTGAGCAAACTCTTCTATCGATATGACTTGTGAAACGGTTTTACCTGAAGGTAAAACTTTAGTCATCGTGATTTGAAGTTCATCAGTTTTGTCACCAAGACTTTCGTATCCATAGTGGTGCTCTTTACGGTTAACTCCTCCCTCAGATGGTAATTTTAAAGTTGATTGAGTGGCGTCGCCCGCTAATGCACTATCTACCGCTATGCCTAAAACTTTATCTATTGTTTCTTGGTCAAAACCATTGCCTACTAATGTTTGCAACATTGCAGATAATTTTCTCTCACCTTCTTTACACAATAACCCAAACGGGTCCACCCAGTTCACAGGATTTGGCGCATATTGGTAATGGTTTATCCCGCCCACTAAGCCAATAGGGTCTTGATGTATAAATCGAGCTTGCTCTGGGCTGTAGTACCTAAAGCGGTTGTAGTGTAAACCAGATTCGTCATCAAAGTATTGGCCTTGAAAACGGATTGGGTTAGTTATCTTGTCTTGCTGACCAACATCTGCATTTTCAATGTATCTACCTTTAATAGATGTGCTTTCAATTGCCTGGCCGAACACGTCTTGCTGACTACGCCAGACTATTTTAGCATTTTCATCCGTTAAGCAAATCGGGGTGCCGAGTTGGTCTAGGTGATAATAATAAACCTGCCCTGCTTTAATCAGTGCTCATAGACAGGATCTTTAGCAATAAACCTATATTTTAGATAGAAAAAAGGCCTTATTTATGATCTGATAATTGTCGCCAAACAAATCAACCTGAACAATAAATAAAGCCAATGACAATTATCACCTT
>NZ_JCAYNT010000040.1:0-9208 GCF_059758095.1 Shewanella sp. MF05913 | reverse complement strand
CAGTAGGCGCGGCGTCGATTGTGGTAGGGGTGTTCAAACGTGACATAAATTTCTCCTAGTGATTTGAAAGACAGCACGCTGTATTGGCGTGGAATAAATTGTATTTAAGAAGGTTCTGCTTGATAATCCGTTGCTATCAGACAGCTCATCTTCACGTCTTGCGCAGTCGCCATTTCAGTGCCACTACACACCTTCGTTGACGTCACGCCGTCCTGATTTCTAAGGAGGTCTTCGAGACTCCAAAAACACCCTCCGGCAACGATCACATTATTTATTTTTCATAAAGCCTCCTTGGTTTTTATCTATTTACTAATGGAACTGAATTTACAGCATGTAAAATAGATATAACATGCTCAATAGTTCGTATAATGTGACTTATTAGACAGTTTACGTAGGGGCTATGTATGGATGCAGACTTTGGATATCAGATTAAAAGAGTTGTGAAATTAAGGGTTCACGAAAAACTGCAAATATAGGGCAAATCAGATTGTCTATACCCATAATTTAGAGCGCCCGAGCATCAGGAACTCACTGAAAGCAGACGTTTCTGAAAATAAACAAGGCACAGCGCTTGAAAATTTCGAGACATCAACGTTTTGCCAAAAGGCTAAAAATGCGTGCACTACTCATTTCGCATTTAAAGAGAGCATCGGTTATTAGGCAATAACGATGTGGCCAAAATTTGTCGACCACTACACTATCTCGTAAACGAGTTTGATAGACGTCAACTAGTACGTATTTTTAGTGTAAGGTCATATTAATGCACGATGCTAAACTCTGCTGTGAGCTAGGTAGGATGTATAAATACCATAAATATTTCAATGCTTTACTTTTTAAAGCTCAAGTGAGTTACTCAGTTCCGACTGTTGGTGGCAGATTTGGAATCTCGCGATTTGTCTTAAATGTCAGCCAAGCAAGTCTCTCGCTAATAAAGTGTTGACTATCCCTGACAAAGTAACAATTTCTTGCCATAATCAGACTTAAGCACTTTACTTAGAGTGTATGTGCGCCGCTTAATGCATCAATGCTGCTAATTCCCTGATTGACATCAATCACTTTGTTTCCTGTTTGATACTCTGAGATAAACAAGATCGAATGATGCAAAAGGGGACTATTTAAATACTGAGGGAACAAATGGCAGTAGATTTGAGCATAGAAACCGCTCTGCTCCTAGAGCGCTGGCAAGGCATTGTAAACTCGATGGCTCAAGTCGCGGAAGTGCCTTGTGTGCTGATTAATCGATTAGATAAAAACGAAATTTGTCAGGCTGTTGGCAGTGTGTCAGTACCAACTTTTTATTGCGGTGAACCTGTTCCATTGGCACTTAACACTTATTGTTCCCAAGTCATTTCCAGTAACCAGCCATTACTAGTTGAAAATGCAATCGGTACCCGATATGAAAACAATAACCCAACATTTGCAGCAGGCTTTAGTTATTACTATGGCCTGCCATTGCTTTGGCCTAGCGGAAAAACTTTCGGTACTTTGTGTATGTTGGACTTTTCAAGCCCAGATCGGGCATCACAACACTGTTCCTTACTCACACTTTTTAAGCAGGCCATTGAATACGATTTACAGATGCTTCAACAACAGCAAGATCTGCTAAAGCGTGAGCAACAAGCAGACAAAAAATTTATACAACTATTCAATGAGATGTCAAATAGGATAAGACCGGTAACTAATAATAAGTTGCTTCAATCTGAGTTGTTTGTACTTTTGACAAGCCAATACCAATACTGGCATCAGGAACTGGATAAGCAGCTTAATCAAACCGTCCTGACTGATGAAAACTCCATTCATATAGCGGCACTGGTTCGAATTTGGTCAAATTTGTTGGCGATTGCCCATGAAACAGAATGGTTGAGAGCTACGGCAGTTCTAGAACCTTATAGTTGTGATGCTGTTGCGTCACTGGTCAATGCAACTCCATTATTAGAACAAGCAGTGTATAAAACAGCGCTGACCCTTGGTGCTGATCTCGTTTTGAGGAGTCATTTGCCTAATCCACTGTTACTAAGTGGGAAACCAGAGTTATGGTCTCTGATAGGACTAGCTATCACGAGCTTTTTAGTTGTTGGCGCCAGCGGTACAAGTATAACTATTTTTGTCAGTAACCGATTAAAAGGTAAGTACAGAGTTTTGGAATGGTCCCTTCTTGTAAAAGGCCAGACGATGCCGCTGCGTTTTACCCGCGATAATCAAGCGCTTTATGGTTTTGCAACAGTATGTGCCGAGTTAGCGGGTGCTGTTCTTGAATCTGGTGAGTGGCAATTAACTGAGAGTCTTCAGCAACAGAGTCGTTATCTCAACTCAAATCGTGATCACGTTGACGACATTGAAAGCAGGAATGCTTCAAGAACTGCTAATGGCATAACCAGGCTTATCTGCTTATCGATACCGGTGATGGGAGACGATTTATAAACACTCAGCGATGATCAGCGAAGTTGTGTTTTAGTTTTCTTGTTGGCACTACATCCGGTATGGCGGCCTTTAATCTGAGAGTGACACTTGGGATAACTGAAAAACTGGCTGTGATTCTGCTGAACGGAGCTTGGTGCTAAGCATGTTGGCGTCATTCAAAGCAAGGTCAACACTGCTATAAACGTTTACGATTATCTGACGGACGTGCTGCTGCGCGTCAACCAACATCCAGTAAGCAAGGTACATGAACTAATGCCGAAGTTACGGAAAGCTCAGTTCGAAAGCGCATTACAGCGTTCAGCTCTATTTAGCAATCCCGATGCTTCGGTAAAATAAGCCACGGAAAATGCTCCGGAGGCCGCATGCACACTAAATAGATGACGTTAGACGAAGAGTTGGATTTAAACGAGCAAATTATAGAGCCTGCGACCGGAAAAGCCAAAAGTTTATAAATACAGCTAAAACTCAAATCAAGCAGGCGAATATTGTACAAAACAATACCATTGCTACAGAGATAACTTCAAGTCTGACAGATCTATGCTAGAGTTAAATCAACGATTTAATTCATTTTTCTATGCAGGATCTTTGAAAAATGTAGTAGAAAAACGGAGAAGTACATGACCTTTAGTTTAGCTCAAACAGCTAGTGCAGAAACCACACTAAAAGCACCTGCTGAAGCAGATCAGAACCTGCGGGATATCACTGAACTGGCGTGTTATATCTGTGATGCACCAGTGGCTATGGTGACGCGAACCGATGACACAAAGCTGAATCTAATTGCAAAAGTTGGTATTTCGCGTACCTCTGTATTAATTAAAGAGTCCTTTTGCGTGTATGCAATGGAAACACCTGATGCGGTAATGGTGGTCCCTGACGCTACTTTAGATCACAGATTCAGTACCAATGCTATGGTGATTTCAGGACCTGGCTACCGATTTTATGCTGGCTCGCCGCTGATTGATCCCGAAGGTGCAGTGATTGGTACTATTTGTGTCTATGATCATGTTCCTAAGCAGCTGAACCAGCGGCAGATAAGCTCTTTGCAGGCTCTGTCCAGACAAGTGATCGCCATACTGGAGCTGAAAAAAGTCGGCGAACAATTACATAATACCAGCATGACGGATGCGCTGACAGGGGTGAACAACAGAAGAGCTTTTGACCTCAAGTTTGAAGCTGAATTTGCTCGCTGGCAAAGAACAGGACAATCTTTTGTACTGGCATTGATTGATATTGATCACTTTAAGAGTTTTAACGACAGCTATGGTCATGCCGCAGGAGATGAGGCACTGAGTCAAGTCGCGGCTCTGTTTCAGCGCCATAGCAGGAACTATGACTTTTTCGCCCGTTATGGTGGTGAAGAGTTTGTGCTGATCCTGCCAGGCACAGACACAGCGTCCGCAAATAAAACACTGGAAAAGTTAAGGCTGGTAGTGGCTAACCATGAGTGGTTATTACGACAATTAACGGTCAGCATAGGTTTGGCCAGCGCTGATTTATTTGACGACAAAAAGCAGTTGCTCGAAGTCGCCGATCAGATGTTATACAAAGCTAAAACCCAAGGCCGCAATCAAACCAGTGTGTTCGCCACACTGTAAGAGATCTGTTCATGCTGCGCTGATCTCAAGACCTCATAAAAACTGAGGTCTTGCTTCGGTCGATAAGCTGGTCTGATATTGGCATTATTTATTCCTTTCAAATACATGGGTAATGCGACTTACACAGATTTTTTATGCTCTCTTGGACTCCATGTGAAGGAGATCGTCACATTCTTTACATATAGAAAATAGAGTTCTTTAGCCAGCTGCAATTTCAGATTAACCGATTCGGTAAGCTTTCTGCATTTCCGGAGACAACTTTTTTAGCCAGCTTGAGAGACTGAAGCCTTTTCTATCGGTACTATTTAATTTAGTAAAATACAGATGTTCATCCCAGCGAGGACCGAAATCTACTTCTGCAAGACTTACAAGCTGTTTGTTTCTGCGAAGACGATGCTTTTGATGGTAATCTTCGGCGGGCCAAAAATAACCATTTTGTTCTCCGGCCTCAATCACCTCGGGAGATTTCTCCTTTCCAATCGCTTGAATCAGTTCTTCAGCTACTTGTTTTTGCTCCAGATCAAAAACAAAAAGTATCTGGCGATACTGGCCCTGCTTTCTACCATGAACAGACCATGATTCAAAACTTCCAAGAAGTTCCCTGTAGCTGATTTGGTCTTTATCGTAGATCACTCTGACGACTTCGGCGTGTCCGTTGATGTTGCGGTAACTCGGATCCAGAGTTGATGCTCCAGCGTAGCCAACACGTGTTTGCACTACTCCCTGCGTCCCTCCAAAATTAGAATCCGGTCCCCAAAAGCAACCCATGCCGAAAACCGTTTGACTAAGCTTCCCGATTTTCAATGCTTCTTCGATTGCTTCAGGGGTTGCAAATTCATAGCTTTCAACACCGTCTTCTTTATTCATTTTTAGATCCGACATATTTTTCACCTAACTTTCAAAAATTGAAGCCACTCCCATTCCTCACGCCGTGCAAACGACGATAAGACCACGTTTTCCAACACCAGCTTGATGAAGTATCTTTGCTAAAACTCCGCAGCATGTTTCTTGGTAACACAACTGCGGAAAATTGCTGTAATCATTGATCTTACTGCTTATTAAGTTATTAATAATTCTAAAAAACTCATTATTTCATTGAAGCTTCCAACCACCTGTCAAGGTCCTTGAACTTGGGGTTTCTCAGCTTCTTTGTCCCAACCACTATTGTCGGGAAATTCAGCTTTCCGTTCGAATAGAGGGAGCACAGTTCATCAGCAGCCGCGTCGTCTTCATGAACATCCAAAAAAACAAACTGGCTCCCTTTTTCTTGCAAGTACGAATGGTAAATCTTGGTTTTATGGCAGTCTTTATGACCGAACAGCTTAATCAACACGAACGGCTCCTTTTTTCAAAAGGTTCACTTTCATAAACCCCCTCGATTTAAAAATTATTCTACAAACTTCAATGACTCCGAGTTAATACAGAATCGGACCCCTGATGGCTCAGGACCGTCTGGAAAAGCGTGCCCCAGATGGGCTTCGCACACATTGCATAGCACTTCGATTCTGCGCCCGAAGGTCGTATCCAGTTCATATTGAATTACGTTGTCTGCGACTGGCTCAGAAAAACTCGGCCATCCCGTTCCCGAATCGAACTTTAGGTTCGAGTCAAAGAGTTCGGTGTCGCAGCCCACACAGGCGTACCTTCCAGCTTCATAAAATGAACAGAGTTCTCCGGTGTGCGCGCGTTCGGTGCCTTTCATCCGCATGACCCGAAATTGCGCTGGCGTCAGAATTTCTTTCCACTCTTCCTCGCTCTTTTCTACTTTTTTGGGAGGCGCGGGAGTGCCGTTATCCAGGTAGTTGTAAATGCTTTTCCAATTGAACATATATTTGCTCCTTTATTTTAGGGTTCACTCTTTAGCTATCAATCCACGAGAAGAAGTCTGTAGCACTACCAATGAATTCTCCATCCACAAAAACTTGCGGTACAGTTTGGAGATTTGTTCTTTCCTTCAACTCCAGGTAAGTCTTCGGATCGTCGTCTACGCGAATTTGTTTGAAATCGACCTTTTCAGCAGTTAGGTAATTCTTCACGCGTGCGCAAAATGGACAATGGTCTTTCGTATAAATAACAACATTCTTAAGTGCTTTCATTTTTTCCTCGTTCATTTGGTTCATGATTTAGTCTCTTTCAAAATGGCAAGAGTATCCGCTGGGATTCCTCTGCAAATAGTTTTGGTGATATGCCTCAGCGTCGTAGAATTCTTTTTCCAGGGTGACGGTCGTGACCACTTCATTCTCGAAGCGACCGATCTCATTGACCTCATCAATCACGTTTTCGATAATCGCTTTCTGTGCATCGTCACGATAGAACGCTGCCGAGCGATACGAAGTGCCAACATCATTTCCTTGGCGATTCTTCGTAGTCGGATCATGGATTTTGAAAAAGTAATGTAGAATCTCTTCGAGAGATATTTCGTCTTGGTCGTATTCCACGCGAACCGCTTCGGCGTGCCCCGTTTTCCCTGTTATAATATCGGCGTAGGTAGGATCATCAAAATCTCCGCCAGAGTAGCCCACCTTCGTTGACGTCACACCGTCCAGACTCCTAAGGAGGTCTTCGAGACCCCAAAAACACCCTCCGGCAACGATCACATAATCTAGTTTCATAAAGCCTCCTTAGTTTTCATCCACTTACTGATTAGACTGACTTTACAGCATGTAAAATAGATATAATATGTTCAATAGTTCGTATAACATGACCTATTGGACAGTTTACGTAGGAGCTATATATGGATGTTCTCAGTGAAATTTTAGATAAGGTAGAGCTTACTAGCAGCTACTGGTATAGAACCTCATTTGCGGGAGACTGGGGTATTAATCTTCCACAGGAAGAGAATCTAGCCAGATTTCATATCGTCACTCATGGCGAGTTTTGGTACGAGGTGCCAAAACTTAAACTTAAGGCCTTGGCGGAGCTGGGGGATATTTTGATCTTATTCAAAGGGATGGAGCACACCATGACCAGTGCGCCAAAGATTAAGGCCGAGCCGGCGGTCAAATTTAGATCCAAGGCCAACCTCACCGAAACTCAAGTTCTTGAGTACGGCGATCAGAGCAAACCAAAAGCAAATGTCGTTTGCGGTCATTTTTGTTTTAACGGCGGACCCGATCATCCATTCTTAAATTCACTGCCAAACATTGTTCATATCAAGAGTGCTGAGAACTCCCACTCACCTTGGCTTGCCATGCTATTAAGTATCATAGAGCAGGAAGCAAAATCAGGGCTTCCTGGAAGCAACACGTTAGTCAGAAAGCTGACCGAAATTATCTTCGTGCAAGCGTTAAGAATCCACATGTACAAATCCAATAAAAATGCTGGATTCTTCAAACTGATCGAAAATCCGCAACTCAGCAAAACCTTGGAAGCTATTCATCATAGTCTCGATAAAAAATGGGGTCTTGACGATCTCGCCGGGATTGCGGGGATGTCGCGTACGAACTACAGCGTCAAATTTAAGGAGCTGTCAGGCATGACACCTCTTGATTATTTAACCTATTGTCGGCTTGAAAAAGCAAAGCAGCTGCTTAAAGAATCCGGTAAGTCTGTTCCCGAAGTGAGTGAAGCCATTGGGTATCCGGCACATGAACACTTTCAAAAGTTGTTTAAGAAAAAAATTGGCAAAACTCCTAGCGCGTACAGAAAAGAAAATTCTGAAAAGGTGTAAAAATGAATATCTATAACTCTCCTGTTACCAAAATAGCTTTCTGGGTCATAGTCATTGGTGGTGCGGCTTGCCTGCTTATCCCTTTGTTTGCACCTCTTCTTCCGCTGCAATATTTGAAAGGGTATGGCGAAATAGGTGATGCTTTGGGAGGTATTTCAAGCCCATTCGTACAAATTTTGGGTTCAGTGGTCCTCTTTCTAGCGCTGAAAGCCCAGATTGACGCTAATGGCTTTCTCCAGCAGCAAATCGAAAAGGAGTACACTAAGGAGCAATTGAGGCATGAGTTGAATCAGCTTCACGAACTTTATATGTTCGTGGAAAGAAACATTAAAAATTTTAGCTATGATCAGGAAAAGACCGTTGATGGCAAGTCGCAAAATATCCTTCTGCATTCTAGGCGAGCGATTAAATGTTTCATTGAGGACCTAGAGGGGTTGAACGTTGATATTCACAAAGATGACGACATTTTAATGTTTGACGGGGTTAAAGAAATCATGAGTATTTTGAACAGCGTTGACCTATATTTCGACAAAATTAAAGACAGCGAAATTGCACCTTATCACAAGAATTTTTATAAAACACTAATGCAGCACGAACTTCTCTTCAGCGTTTTTCCTTACCAAGATCTCGACAATCAAGCGCACCTAAAGCAAGAAACTTGCCCAGAGTGCGGTGAATATCATGCAAACTATCCACCTCTGATTTATGACCGGCTACAGGAAATTAAGAAAAGTTTCTCCTGATGTATTATGGATATTTATTCGGTATCGGTCCTACCAAAAAGCTATTTGTAGTATCTCGAGTACGTGCTGTGGTGTAGTAATTCCAATCTTAGAAAACTCAAAGCTTATTCTGAAACTATCGGAATTGTCGGTTGGGTGAGACTTAGTCGCCCCGTAAAGCCTTATCGGGGCGGCAAAGATAACTTTTTATATCACTGCTATTGATGACGTCCTTTGTTTACTAAAGTTGTAAGCCCTTATTCTTTGTTTTAGACCTTCAACCACTCCGGGCTTGTCACTAGGAGAGTCCCCTTGGCTAACCTTAGCCGTCAGATCGTATTCAGCGATTTCTAGCCGGTCCCCCTGAATCATTTTACGCCAACCGTTCCACAACTTAGGGTCAAGCTCTTCGGTACGCCAACCATCGGTCGGTTCGCTCCGACTCGCTAAAGCCAGATCCCTGATTTGGTTCTGGAGCGTTAGATCGTCAATCATGCCTAAACGACCACTACACCTTCAGAAGATTAAAAACGGACTGTGTGCCAACGATAGTCTATAGTTCTTTTGCTGAAGCAGAGCGGGAAATACTGGATTACATGCTGGCTATTACAGCCAGCTCAGGTCACATCACTATAACGGTGGTTTGGATCCGAATGAATCCGAGCGCAGATATTGGCTTGGCTACAACGAAGTGGCCAAAATTAGTTCACCACTACATACAGCGTACTGTCTTTCAAATCACTAGGAGAAATTTATGTCACGTTTGAACACCCCTACCACAATCGACGCCGCGCCTACTT